>NZ_JBYSWU010000026.1:0-99042 GCF_058781505.1 Paraburkholderia sp. FW306-2-2C-D06C
CACAGTTGCTTCGGTCATAGGACGTTGTTTCCGTTATCGTCTCATGACCTCGGCACACTAAAATTCTGACAGGCTCATCGTGAGCAGGCCCCATTCCGCTACTCCGGCACCATTGGACCCTCGTACCGGGACGATGCCGCGCCACCGCAAGAGAAACCGACGCTTCGCCGGTTCTTCCGCTTCCGCCGTCTCAGGGCGGAACAATATCTTCCTTATGAGTCACCGACGTTCAAGGTCGCATAAAGCCGCTTCCAGCACCCAGCCATTTTCTTGCGTGCCTGACCCATTGCTTCGGCGCTCTGTATTGAGGCCCTTCGACGACTTGCTTTTCATTTTCCGGGGCCACCGGCATGCCATCATCCGTCGCATTCGCTGCGGCCTCTCTCTGTCTTCTGCTTTCTGCCAGTTCTTCGGCATTTACCTGGTCATCAATCATGATGCACTCCTACTATGGAACAAACTGGTTCGCCAACAGGCAATTGGCGCCGCCCTCGATAGTCGGGACGACGCGACACATCGTAAGTTCGGGTTTGATTCTTGACGCCCGTCGTAGCGCGAGCGGTGTCATCCGTCCACGAACACCCACCGGGAAACCGGCGTACAGGACAATTACCTTTCGTATCGGTTCTCAAGTTCATGTACGACAGCCTGCGTCATGAACGTGGAGCGCGTCATGTGACGTTCTTTTGCTGCTGCATCGACTCGCTGCAGCAGACTCTCGAGCAGACTGAATTGAACGCCCACGGCTTTCGAGGTAACCCGCGCCAGATTGATCTCGGTGAACATCCAGATCCCTTGTCCGTCGTCCATGTCGAGCGTATGCAATTCCGACGTACTGCAGGTAGGAGCGGGTATGAGTTGCTCGCTGCGGTCGTACATCAATTCGATAACCTCCTGCGCGTTGCGTTTCAGTTCATCGAACGAATTGCCACGCGCAGCGGCGCGGGGAAAATCGGGAAAACTGGCGCGAAAGCCGGTATCGCCGTCGCGGTGCACATAAAGCGGATATTGCATGACCTGCTCCACTCAAGCGGTGGACTGACTGGCATTCGGTGTGTCAGAGTCCGCTCGCCTCAACCTTGCCATCGACGCGGTCCTTGCCGTATTGCATCGCGAGGTCGATGGCGTCTTCCGCGGTGGTGGGACTTACCGTGTCGAACAACGTTGCATAGCGCCGGGCCTTGACCTCGCTGGACGGAATGGTGTCGATTCGCACGATCGATGAGAACTGCCTTGGACCTTTGGCATACGGGTCACGATGCAGCGGGAATACCTGGTGAGAGTACGCACGTAGCTCGTACCCTCTGTATTCGATGGTGGGAATGGTCGTGATGACGCGCGCTCCTTAAGCGATACCGACCGTCATGGAACCATGCCTGTCCGGATGCGAAAAACGTACGGCCATGTACATCTGGATCACTTCACCATGCGCTCAATGCCGTCGAAAAGCAAACTAAATCTTGACGGCACAAAGGGGGAAGCCGGCGTCTTGCCGGCTTCCCCGCGACGACCTGCTCATGCAGGGCATCGTTTTCGTGCTTGCGCGTGAGCCGCGCGTCGCTATCGCCTACGCGATGTCGGGTGTGTCCCACCGACGCATCTTCAGTATTGCGGCGTTTCACCCGCATTTCCGGCAGAAATTCGTCGCGTGTCGTCAAGTGGCCTTTCACCCTCAGGCGTCGGCGGGCTCGCACAGAGGTGGAGAATATCCCCGCTTCGTTGACGACACAGCCTGCAGTTGCACGCGGACGTGCCGAAGCTCACGCCGACGCGACGGCCACCATCACCGAGTAGGCCTTGAATACCGCTGTTGCCTGCTGCCCAACAGCTAGCGCAAGCGCATCCACTGCATCGTTCGTCACGCTGGCCGTCAGATTCACACCGCCCGGAAGCGTCAGCACCACCAGCGACGACACCGCGCCGCGCTCGAGACGAGAAATCGTCCCGGCGAACTGGTTGCGCGCCGACAGCACGTAGCCGGCAAAATCGACCACCAGCACGACCGCCGAAGACTTGATCAGCGCAATCGCCTCCTTGCCCACGGTGAGCTTGAGACGATCGGCCGCAGCGGTGGTCATCGTCGCGACGATTTGCTGGCCGCCGGCGATCGTGACCGAGACCTGAGTGGTCACCGGCCCCGGCTCGATCGCATCGATCGTCCCGACAAACTGGTTGCGTGCGGTCGTTTTCATTGCCATTCTCCTGAGAAGGCCGGCCAGCGCCGGCAGTTGGTTAAGCCACGCGTCCTGCTCGCGCAGGAAGTTTCGATTGATGGTTCGGAGCTTACGCCAAACCCCCGGAAGATCGGCGGCAACCGGCGTCAGCGATCGATTCGCGTGCATTAGCCGTCGACCGGTGCCTGGAGCAGCGCACGCACGCGTCGTTCGCGCGCCGTGAGCGGCGCGGCATCCAGTTCCGGCTCCAACGAGCGGCGCATGATGTCGCGGCCTTCGCCGCTGCGCATGTCGACCTCGCGGACCACCTGGCCGTGCTCGACGACAAAGGCGACATCGGCGAGCGCAAGCACATCGTCGACATCGTGCGTGATCATCACGACGGGCATCTTCCAGCGCCTGAACACATCGGCGAGTTGTCCGCGCAAGTCATGGCGCAGCAGTGGGTTCAGCGCGGCAAAGGGCTCGTCCAGCAACAACAGCTCCGGCCCGCACGCGAGCGCACGGGCCAGCGCCACGCGCTGCTGCTGCCCGCCCGACAATACAGCCGGGCGGCTGCGCGCCAGTTGGGTGAGTTCGAAGCTCTGCAGCAGCGCGTCGACCCGCGCGGCGCGATCGCTCGACAGGCCGCGCCGCCACCAGTTTGTCAATCCGAAGGCCACGTTCTCGCGCACCGACAGATGCGGAAACAGCGCGTAGTGCTGGAACAGATAGCCTACGCCGCGCCGGTCCGGCGGCAGGTCGATACCGAGCGTCGAATCGAACAGCACGCGCCCGCCGACGCGCACATGTCCCCGGTCAGGCCGCAATAGCCCGGCGATCGCCTGCAGCGTGAGCGACTTGCCGGCGCCCGAAGCGCCATAGAGCGCCACCACCGGCGCTTCGGACGCGAAGCGAGTCGCCAGCGTAAAGCGGCGCGTGCGATCCGAAACGGTGGCGGTCAGATCGATGTCGATCATTCGCGAGCCTCGTCAGGATTTAACGAAGCCGTAGCGCGCCAGCACGTTCTGCGCTGCCGGGGTCGACAGATAGGCGATGAAATCTTTCGCGAGCGGCTGCTGGCGGCTCGCGCTGACCGTGATGACCGGATAGGTCACCGGCTCGTGACCCTCCACGGTCAGCGCGATCCGGACCTTGCCGGGCGCCAGCATGGCGTCCGTGCGGTAGACGAAGCCGGCCTCGGCCTCGCCACGCGACACGTAGTCGAGTACCTGACGCACGCTCTCTGCCTGCACGAACTTCGGCTCCAGCGCGCCCCACCGCCCAGCCCTTTCCAGAGCCTGCTGCGTGTAGCGCCCGACGGGCACGGTGGCCGGCTTGCCGAGCGCAATGCGCTTCACCGCGGGACTCGACAGATCGGCCAGCGTCTTCACGAGCGGCGCTCCCTCCACCGGTACGATCAGCACCACCGAATTGGCGGCGAAGTCCTGCTTCGTGCCCGCATCGAGCAGTTGAGCATCGATGCCACGCGCGACAGTTTCCTGATCCGCACTGGCGAATACATCGACGGGCGCGCCTTGCCTGATCTGCTGAAGCAATACGCCGGAGGCCGCGAAATTGAAGCGCACGGTCACGCCGGGATGGGTCGCCGCGAACTTCGCGCCGATCTCGTTGAACGCGTCGGTCAGGCTTGCGGCGGCGGAGACGGTAAGTTGCTGGGCCGAAGCGGGCAACGGCAGCGCTGCGAGCAGCGCGATAGCGAGGAAACGGACAAAGCGCATCGGAGGATTTCCCCGGTAGTCAGCGAAGGGAGAAGAAGCGGTTCGACGCAAGCATCACCGCGATGGACAGCACGGACGTCACCAGCACGAGCAGCAGTGCGGTGTGGTCCTGGCCGCTCTGCATCGCGTCGTAGATCGCCATCGAAAGAGTCTGGGTTTGCCGGGGAATGTCGCCGGCCACCATCAAGGTCGCGCCGAACTCGCCCATGGCGCGCGCAAACGCGAGCAGCGTGCCGGCCAGAATGCCGGGCCACGCGAGCGGCAACGTGACGCGAATGAATACCGACAGCGGCGACTGCCGAAGCGTGCGCGCCGCCGCTTCGAGCGTGGGGTCGACGCCGGCAAACGAAGCACTGGCCGACTTCAGCACCAGCGGCAACGCCACCACGGCCGCCGCCGCAACCGCGCCGTGCCAGTTGAACACGATCGTGTAGTCGAAGTGCTCGTCAAGCCATGCGCCGGCCACACTGCGCCGGCCCGCCGCGACCAGCAGGCCGTAGCCGATCACGGTCGGCGGCAACACCAGCGGCAACATGCACACGGCCTCGAGCACCGAGCTGCCGGGAAAGCGCCGGCGCGCAAATATCCAGCCGAGCGCAATGCCCGCGGCAAGCGCGAGCACGGTGGCGACCCCGGCCACTTTCAGCGACAGCAGCAACGGCGACCAGTCTATGTTTTGTAGGGAATCCGACATTGGCGACACGGTTCGTTGTGAAGTGAACGACATGACGCCTTGAACGCAAGATGCAGGCCAGTGCGCGGGCGTTCAAGCATGCGCGTTACCTGCGGCTCAGCCCCAGTTCCTCCGCGAACAACGCCAGTGCGGCTCGTGCCTTAGCCGGATCGTGCGTCGCCGGCTTGAGCAGCAGGCGGTGTGGTCCCAGCCGCTCGCTCAAGCGGCGCACCTGCGCCGCGCAATGCGCGGGGTCGCCGATCACCGCATTCGCGAGGATCACCTCTTCGCGCGCGTCAGCTGCGAACATCGGCGGTAACGCGCCGGCTTCGAACTGCACCTGCATCAGCCGGGGATAAGACCGCACGCATGCCACGCCGTGCTCGAGCGCATCACGCTGGTCAGGCTCGCAATGAAAGAAGCGCGCAATCGCAAACGGAAAATCGCCGCGCTGCGCACGCTGCGTCGCCACCTGGTCGGCGACGCGCGCCAGATCGGCCGACGGCGTCGCCATCAGCCCATATCCGTGCTCAGCGGCGAGGCGCAGCGAATCGGCGCTGAGGCTCGCCAGCCAGACCGGCACCGGCTGCTGCAGCGGACGCGGCTGCAACGCGACGTCGTTGCAATGGAAGAAGCGCCCGTCGAAGCTCGTCGCCGGCTCGCTCCATAAACGCTGTATCAACGCGAGCGCTTCGTGCATCCGCGCGCGTGCGTCATCTGCCGACGCGATCCCCGCAGCCCGGTACTGCACCGGAAACGGGCCGCCACGCGCTACGCCGAATTCGATGCGCCCTCCGCTCAGCAGATCGAGCGTGGCGATATCCTCGGCGACGCGCAGCGGGTCGTTCAGCGCCAGCAGCGATGCGCCGGTGCCGAGACGGATCGTCGAGGTACGGGCCGCGATGCCGGCAAGCAGCACCGTCAGCGCACTGCCGATCGCGTATGAACTGTAATGGTGCTCGGCGACCCACACATCGTGGTAGCCGAACGCTTCGGCCGCCATCGCATTACGCACGGTTTGCGTCAGCGCATCGCGCGCATCGCCGTCGGGGTTCTCGACATTGAGGAAAAGACCGTAGCGTTGTGTGGAATCCGACATAACAGCTTCTCTCGTGGGAAGACCGACATCAAAGGCAAGTTTTGCGCCCACCGCTCGCGATAGGTGAAATCACGGCGGCGACGACGACGGTTGGCATAGGCGTCATGGCGAGCGCCGCGTGGCATGGCCCGCAAGCGGCTCGCCCGCTGCCGGCGTGAGAAACCAGCTACGCACCGTGTCGTAGGGATAGCGCGTCAGGCCGGCGTGGCGCGCGTGCGGCGCCAGCAGATGCACGGACAGCGGCTCCGCCCAGCTCCAGAAGTCGGCGCGCAGCGCGGGCGGGAAAGCGACATCGTCGAACGCGTGCCACAGTTGCACCAGCCAGAGTTCGCGGCCCTCCTCGTCAAGCAGCAACGGCAGCCCGGAGCCCGCCTGCAGATGCGCATGCCGCTCGCTGTAATGCAGCGGCCCGCCGCAGGACTCGACCACGAAGTCGGCCACCCGCGATGCGACACAATCGAAGCAATGACCCGCACGCGCGAACAGCGGCGTCAGTCTGAGCCGCTGCATATGGTGTAGCACCAGATCGCGCAGCCCCGCTTCGTCGCAGATCGCGAGCAGCCGGTGCGGCGGTTGAGGCAGCGCGGGCACGCAGGCGGGCGGCAACGCCCGGGCGCGCGGCCCATGCTGCTGCGACTCCACCACGGGCCATTGCAGCGTCAGGTAGCAGGCCCGGGTGCAGGGTGTCCAGCGAGCGCGGGGCGCCTGGGACGCGGCAGGTCGGAACGAATCCATGAGTGTGTACGGTTTGTGGTTCGGTTTGTCGGTTGTATACCTGGATACATAACGATGGACATGCTTAAGCAAGTCCCACGCCTTCTCACTGCGAATCTGCCGAAGACGCCTGGCAAGCTGGACCCGCAACGTACCTGCCCGAAGGGTCCGGGCGGTTCTGTCTACTCGGCTCCAAAGCAAAGCCCGTGGTCCGTACAGACGCCACAACTGGGTGCCTTGCAGATGAGCAGACCCTCGCGTTCGCACAGTTGCTTGTAGAAGAACTTCTTCCACTTCATGTCTTGCGTATTCTTCGCCGCGAGCCGCGGAAACCAGTGGCCGATCAACGCGGACAACTCGCGCCGCGACGGCAGAAGCAGGTCTTGCCAAAGGTGGTTTTGTCCGAGGCTTGCGCAGGCCAAAGCATGGGCGACGCAGTTCGCCTCCTCTGCCGGGCCGGCGCGGGGATCGGCATGGTCGTTGAGCAACGCCACCAGATCTTCGAGTTCGTCGTCACGCGGCTCGACGCGACGCCCGCTCGCAGACCCAGCCCATGAGAGGCACGCAAGGCCGAGCGCCGGCCCCGCGCCCGGGAACCAGCGGGCAAGCATCCGGCGCGTCTGGTCGGCGTCCAGCCCGGGCATCGGCAGCACATCGACACCGTGGCGCTCGAACGCGCTCGACAGCACGCCGGCCAGTGCCAGCACGGTGGGATCGCCCGCCTCCACCGCGCACGCCATCAGGGTTGCATAGGCGTTCATCGCGGCATCGCTCAGAGCACGGCCGCCGCGTGCGTGTAGCACTTTTTCGGGCAGATCTTCGCGCACGCGGTGCAGCCGATGCACAGTTCCCGATGCGCGATCGTCATCACCTTCTTTTCGTACTCGTCGTCTTCGTCGTCGCCGTCCAGCGCGATATGCGCGCCGTCCTCGTCGAGCCCGACGAGTTCCAGCACGCCGCGTGGACAGACACGGAAACAGCGTCCACAACCAATGCATTTTTCTTCGTCGAGCGTGTTGACGAAGGTCGGCGTCCAGGTGGCGCCGCTCGGCAGCGTAACGCTGAAGGTATCGCTCATGGTGTGCCTCCGTGGTTACGCGCTGGTTCAGGCCGCTGCCGCAGCGGCAGCCTTGCGGGCTTCCATCAGCGCGGCATGGGCGTCGTGGCAACGCTGGGCGACAGCGAGAATGTTCTCCCAGTTGGTCGGCAGTTCCTCGGACAGGTCGTGCAGGTCCATCTTCGCCTGGGTGGCCTGCGCGTTGAGTTTCTTCAGGCGCGCCTTGAGTTCGTCAGCATCGGTACTCATCGTCATGTTCCCTTCAGGTTCCCTTCATGATCACTTCACGATTGCTTCAGGCGCCGTACTGTGCGACGGCGGGGTACGTCCTGATCATCTCGACCGCTTCGTCGAGAAACTTTCCGCCCGCCTCGGCGAGCTTCTCCAGCGAAGCGAAGCCAAACCGGTGCACGTCGCGCAACTGCTTGTTGACGACGACGAGCCGCCCCGCGATCAACACCATGCGGCCAAAGCCCTCGTGGCTCATCTTCATCATCGGCGAGACCATCTGGCCGGTCTGACGCTCGATCGCCACCGCAATCGCGCTGTAGAAAATCTCGAGCCGCCACAGCGTTTCGGGATCGGGGTCGCCCATGATCGGAATCGCGCGGCGTTCTTCCGGTGTGTGGATGTACGGCTTGAGCAGTTGCAGGTCGGACTTGCCGTCCCACGCGCCGTGGGTGTCCTGCGCGCGCAACTGCTTGACGAGCTGCTGCACGAACGGTGCCGCCAGCAGCGTGTCGTCGCTGGCCGTGCCCGGAACTGCAGATGATTCAGCGGTGGCTTCAGCCATGAGATACCCCGTCGTCTTCAAAGTCGTATACACGTTCGCCATCCTTCGCCAGCGCCTTGCGCAGCCACGGCGGCGGCGTGCCCTTCAACACCTGTTGCAGCTTGCCGAGGATCTCCTCGATGGACTCGGGCTGCGGCACCTTGATCGGGTGAATCTTCAGCGCGACCACGCGCGCCGCGCCCGAACCGCCGATCGCGGCGACGTACAGGATCGCGCAATCCTTGACGGCTTCGAGCTTGGGCGCGAGCTTGTCTTCGTCGCCGTCCTCTTCGAGCTTGCCGCCGAAGTCGAACGCCTCGACGAACCGGTAGCCGTGCGGCGTGACGTTGTAAGTGACGATGCTCTTCGCCCAGCCAAAATGCGCATCGACGTACTGCCTGTCCTGAGTGGCGAACGCGATCTTCATGCTGTGTGCTCCTTGAGGTGGATCAGGCGCCGGCCGCGACGACCGGAATGTTCACTTCCCGCGCCGGATCGCGCGCGGCCAGATCGATCGCGGCCTGCGGCAGCGGCCAGTCGCCCGGATGGTGATGCGGAATCTGCTCGATCATCAGATTGGCGATTTCGAAGATCAGGTTCATCGTGCCGCGGTAGCCGACGTAGCGGCGATGCGCGTTGCCCACCCGGTCGAACACCGGAAAGCCGATCCGCAACAACGGCTTTTGCAGATGCGCGGCCATCTGCCGGCCGTGCGAATGGGTGATCAGCAGGTCGCAGTCCGTCGCGGCGCGTTCCATGTCTTCGAGATCGCCGATCACGACCTGATCGGCGGGCAACAACGCGTGCGCGGGCGATCGCGTGGTGCTGATGCAGCAGCGCAATTGCGCGCCCATCTCATGCAGCAGGCTGCCGACCGCGAGCAGCAGATCGGGCTCCGCACCGATCGCGACCTTGATGCCGCCGGTGTAGAAATGGCCGTCGAGCATCGCATCGAGCAACTGGCTGCGCTGACGGCGGTATTTCGCGGGAACGGGCCGCCCGGAGCGCTGCGCGAGCAGTTGCAGCAGGCGGTCGTTGGGCTCCAGTCCGGTGAGCCGCTCGAACACTTCGAACGGGGTGCCGGCGATCGCGTGCAGTGCCCGCGCACCGTCGCGCGTCTGCTCGCCCACGCCGATCGTGAATGCCGATGCACCGGCGGCCCGGATCTGCTCGAGCGTGGTCCCACCCAGTGTGGTGCCGCGCCAGTCCGGCGCGATATGGCCGTCGAGCGAACCGGAAATGTCGGGCAGCACAATGACATCGAAGCCGAACGCTTCGACGATCTCGCGCAGTTCGTCGATGTCGCCAGGCGACAGATGGCTGCCGGGCAGCAGCGTGACCTGATTGGCCACCGTCGGCAACGGCTTGACCAGCGCGTTGACGATGCCGGTAATGGCATGCCGGTAGCCGTCTTCGAATGCGCCGACATAGTCGGGCGTCGACACGTAAACGATTTCGGTGTCGTCGAGTTCGGGCTTGCGCTTGCGCACCGTGACGAGATAGCCCTCGACGTCGTCGCCCTTGGTCTCGGTAAGACCCGTTGAACAGATCGCGATGATCTTCGGCGCGGCGCGCTTGCGGATGTTCAGCAGCGCGGCCTCGATGTTCTCGTAGCCGCCGAGCACAGTGGTGACTTCGTTCATGGCGGTGGTCTGCAGCGGGATCGCCTCCTTGAAGTGGCGCACCAGCAGCACGAGGCCAAACGAAGTGCAGCCCTGCGAGCCGTGCATCACCGGCATGCAGGCATCGAGCCCGAGAAAGGCGAGGCTCGCGCCCAGCGGCTGGCTCATCTTGAGCGGGTTGACCGCACAGGCTTTCTTTGATTCGACGACTTCGGCCATGGCATGTTCTCCGGATCGGGGGCGTCAGGCCGGCACGCCGGGTTCGAAGCTCATCGCCCACGCCGCCGCGCTCGACAGCGGGCGCGCAGCTTGCGCTTGCACCGCACCGAGCGTCTCGCCGTCGTCGCCCCACGGAGCCGGGATGCGCACCTGTTGCCACACCGGGTTGTAGATCGCGCGGTCGATCTCATGCACCAGTTCGACGATGCCCTCGTAGCCGCCATACGGGTGATGGCGCTCCTGATTGATGTCGAGCCACGGCATGCGCGCCTTCAGCGCGACGAACTGCGAGCGGCCGCCCGACAGCATGATGTCGGCGCGGGCGTCCTTGAGCATCGCGTACATCTCGCGCGGCGTCATGTCGTCGATCATGTGCGCGTCGTCGCCCATGATCTCCTTGATCTTGTCCTTGTCTTCCTTCGTGCTCTTCTTGATGCTGGTGCCGACGATTTCCAGCCCGGCTTCCTGAAGCGCGGCCACCACCGACCACGACTTCACGCCGCCCGTGATGAGCAGCACCCGCTTGCCGGTGAGGCGCGCCTTGTAGTGCGCGATACGCTCCCAGGCGCGTGCTTCCTCGACGGCGATCAGACGTTCGGTGCGCTCCAGCAGATCGTTTGGCGCGCCCTGCTGCACGAGCAGGCTGGCGATCTGGCGCAGCGTGTCGCTCATGTCGCCGATCCCATAGAACGAGCCCTCGAAGTAAGGGATGCCATAGCGCTGCTGCATCTTCGTCGCGATGTTGATCATCGACTTCGAGCAGACCATCATGTTGACCCTGGCGCGATGCGAACTGGCGATCTCGTGGTAGCGCCCATCGCCGGAGATGCACGAGAGGATGCGGATGCCCAGCGCGTCGAGCAGGGGCCTGGTCTGCCACAGTTCGCCCGACAGGTTGTACTCGCCGATGATGTTGATGTCGTACGGCGTCGTGTACTCGGGCTCTCGCGTGCCGATCACATAGTCGAGGATCGCCTCGCCGCCGAGCTTGTTACCCAGGTTCTTCGGCCCGGCGAAGCCTGGGGAATTGACCGGGATCACCGGCTTGCCGAATTTTTCGGTGGCGCGCTTGCAGACTGCCTCGATGTCGTCGCCGATCAGCGCGGTGACGCAGGTCTGATAGACGAACACGGCCGGCGGATCGTATTTCTCGATGATCTCGCGCACGCTCCTGAACAGCCGCTTCTCGCCGCCGTACACCACGTCGAGTTCGTTGATGTCGGTGGTGAAGCCGGTGCGATAGAGTTGCGAGCCGGACGAAGCGGCGTGCCGGTTGTCCCACGAGTTGCCTTCGCAGGCAATCGGCCCGTGCACGAGGTGCGCGACGTCCACCACCGGCTGCAATGCGATCTTCGCGCCGTCGAATGCGCACCCGCCTGCCGCGGCGCCCGGCGAAAGCTGCTTCGTGCAGCCCTTCTTGCGCTCCTTGTCGCTCTTGCCTTGATTCTTGTCGCAACCGGGTTCGTCGAATACTTCGGCGATCTTGGCATTGAGCGAAGCAGACATGACAGGCTCCTGATGGATGGACGTTTCTCTAGTGGCAAGTTCCATACCACCGGGGAATGTCCTCAAAACGGTTCAATTGGCCCTGAAGCACGCTGCTTGCGAGCATCGTCATGGCGGGTTTGAACGGTTTGCGACAGACGGTTTGCGACACAGACAACGGGCAGCTCAGTTATCGTCGGCCAGCACTTCCAGCGCCACCAGTTGCCCGTACAGTGCGCGCCGCGCCGGCCAGTTCGATTCGCCCGCGAGACGTGGGTCGGCGCCTTCGAACGCGCCGATCGCGTCACGGTCGTTCCAGTAGATCAAACAACGCCCGCCGCGCGCGGCCAGCGCAGCCGCCAGCGCATCGCGTTCAGACACCGGCTCGCGCCGGCACACGCCCCGGCCGAGCAGATAATCGGCGCGGTAGAGCAAGGTGTCCCAGCCATACTCGTCGCCCACCGCGCAGATCGACGGGTACGCTGCCCGTCCGTTTGCATCGGGAAGGTGATCGACCAGCGCGAGCAGTTCGCGCGGCGTTACCTCGTCGTAGATCTCGGCAGGGCTCAACGGGTCGGACGCCGCCACCTTGCGTGCAAAGTCGTCGTCATCGTAGGCGAACCACGCGCGCGGCGCTGCTGAGTCTGATTGCTCGACAACATAGATCACATCCCGCTCCCTCGCTGAGGTTCGTCAGACTGGCTGGCTGCATGCAGCGCAGCAACTTTGTTTTCAGCGGTGTCCCGGCTACTCCACACCCTCCGCCGCGGTCTTCGCCCACACCGCGCGGCGCAGTCGCTGCGCGATGCCGGCCGGGCTCGCGTCGAACTGCCGCTGAGCCGCCGACATCGCACCCTGCGCAATCGCAGTCTCCTCGTGCGTCAACGGCAACCGGCCGGCCACATGCGTGGCCCCCGGCACCGACTGGGCTATCACCTGCCGGTTCGGGTGTTCAAGCAGCGGAACGAGGTGGTCGGCCTCGCGCACGCCGGCCAGACAGACCCAGCCGTCGATGACCTCGACCTTGCGGCCGTCCTGCGTCATCTTGACCAGAACCGCATCTGCCGTGCCCGATGCATCTGCTATGTCTGTCATGGCCGTGCGCTCCTCGTCAGCGGATGATGTCGTAGCTGTAGTCGGTCTTCGCCGCGACGATCGTGTTGGCGTCGAGCGCCTCGAAGAACTCGTCCAGCAGCGTGACCAACACCCGCAACGCGCCTTCATAGCCCCAGGTCGGGAAGCGATGGTAGTGGTGGCGATCGAAGATCGGAAACACCATGCGTATCAGCGGCGTTTTGGTATCGCGCTCGAGATATTTGCCGTAGGTGTTGCCGATCAGGAAATCCACCGGCTCCGTGAACAGCAGCGAGCGCATGTGCCACAGATCGCGTTTCGGATACACCTTGCAGCCCGCGCCGTACGGCGACGCGTCGAACAGCGCCTGCACCTTCGCAGCCCAGCTTTCGTTGCCGTTGGTCGCCAGCACGTGCGCCGGCTCGGCACCGAGTTCGAGCAGGAACTGTGTGTAGCCCAGCATCTGGTCCGGGTCGCCGTAGAGTGCGAAGCGCTTGCCGTGCAGGTGAGCCTGGCTATCGGCCATCGCGTCGACGAGCTGGCCGCGCTCCTTCTCCAGTTGCGCCGGAATCGGCTTGCCGGTCACGCGCGAGATTTCCATCAGGAACTGGTCGGTGCCCGCCACGCCGACCGGCGCGTTCAGCACCACGACTTCCTGACCATGCTCGGCGATGAACTTGCTGGTCTTCTCGCAGCAGTATTCCTGGAACACGAAGGTCGCCTTCGCGTTCAATGCGCGCTCGACCTCCTCCTTGGTCGTGCCGCCTTCGTACATCCGGAACTCGCCGTCGGTCGGCGTATTCCATGTTTCGGACGGGTCGCAGATGAGGTTCACCTGCACGCCGAACAGATCGAAGATGCGGCGAATTTCCTTCATGTTGCCGACCACGTAGCCGTCGAACCCGCCGATGAAGTTGACGCTGTCATCGGGCACGCGCTCGAGCGGCGCCGTGGTGCCGGCCTTGCCGTCCCAGAAGTGCTTGAGGATGCCGAGCAGCGCGTTGTCGTAGCCGGTGACGTGGCTGCCGACGAAGGCCGGCGTGTGCGCGAACGGCACGTCGTAGTCTTCCGGCACGCTGCCCTTCTGCTTGCTGTTCTTGATGAACGCGTCGAGGTCGTCGCCGATCACTTCCGCCATGCAGGTCGTCGAGACCGCGATCATGTCGGGTTTGTACAGGTTGTACGCGTTGGCGAGGCCGTCGATCATGTTGTTCATGCCGCCGAACACTGCCGCGTCCTCGGTCATCGACGAGCTGACGCACGACGTCGGCTCCTTGAAGTGACGCGAGAAGTGCGAGCGGTAATAGGCGACGCAGCCCTGCGAGCCATGCACGAAACTCAGCGTCTTGTGAAAGCCGTTCGCGACGTACACCGCGCCGAGCGGCTGGCAAGCCTTGGCCGGGTTGACGGTGAGCGAGTCGCGCGCAAAATTCTTCTGCTTGTAGTCCTCGGTCCTGGTCCACTCGACGATCTGCTTGACCTGCTCGTCCGGATGGTTGAATTCGAAGTTTTCCTTTTTCGTGCGGAAAATTTCCTGGTACTCGGGCTCACGGAACAGCAGTTCGTGATCGAGAATCTTGTCTGCGGATTGGGGCATGGGATGCTCCTGATATGCAATTCAATGGCTTGCTGGCCGGTGATCGGGCCGCTGATCGGTGCGGTAGCCGGCGCTTTGCCGGCCGCCGGGGCTTAGGCGCTTTTCTTCCAGGGCGCCCTGGCGAGCCCCCACACCGGGCTGGAAATGGCCATGTCCATGTCGCGCGCGAAAATGGCGTAGCCGTCATAGCCGTGGTACGGGCCGGAATAATCCCAGCTATGCATCTGACGGAACGGCACGCCCATCTTCTGGAACACGTACTTTTCCTTGATGCCGGAGCCGACCAGGTCGGGCTGGATCTGCTCGACGAACTTCTCGAACTCGTAGCCGGTCACATCGTCGTAAATCAGCGTGCCGTCCTTCACGTAGTGCGTGGTGCGCTGATAGTCGTCGTTGTGGCCGAACTCGTAGCCGGTGCCGACCACGTGCATGCCGAGGTCTTCGTAAGCGCCGATCACATGGCGCGGACGCAGGCCGCCGACGAACAGCATCACCGTCTTGTCCTGCAGACGCGGCCTGAACTTCGCGTTCACCGCGTCGACCAGCGGACGATACCTGGCGATCACCTTCTCCGCATTGGCCTTGATCGTGTCGTCGAAATGGCTGGCGATTTCGCGCAGACTCTTCTCGATCATCGTCGGGCCGAAGAAGTTGTATTCGACCCAGGGAATGCCGTACTTCTCTTCCATGTGCCGGCTGATGTAGTTCATCGAGCGATAGCAGTGCAGCACGTTGAGCTTGGCCTTCGGCGTGTTCTCGAGCTCGGCGATCGAACCGTCGCCCGACCATTGCGCGATCACGCGCAGGCCGATTTCTTCGAGCAGAATCCGGCTCGACCACGCATCGCCGCCGATGTTGTAATCGCCGATGATCGCGACGTCATACGGCGTCGAAACAAAATCGGGACGCTTGTCCGGATCGGCCTTGTCGAACACCCAGTCGCGGATCGCATCGTTGGCGAGGTGGTGGCCCAGCGACTGGCTGACGCCGCGAAAACCCTCGCAGCGCACCGGCACGATGGTGTGCCCTTCATACTGCGCACTCTTCTTCTTCGAGACGGCCTCGATGTCGTCGCCGATCAGGCCGATCGGGCATTCGCTCTGGATCGAGATGCCCTTGTTCAGCGGAAACAGTTCCTGAATCTCGTCGATGATCTTGTCGAGCTTCTTGTCGCCGCCGAAGACGATGTCCTTTTCCTGGAAGTCCGAGGTGAACTGCATCGTCACGAAGGTGTCGATGCCGGTGGTGCCGATGTAGTAGTTGCGGCGCGCGGCCCACGAGTACTGGCCGCAACCGACCGGGCCGTGGCTGATGTGGATCATGTCCTTGATCGGCCCCCACACGACACCCTTCGAGCCGGCGTACGCGCAGCCGCGAATCGTCATCACGCCCGGCAATGACTTGATGTTGGATTTCACGCCACAGTCGGGCTTGCCGTCCTCGAAGGTGCCCAAATGCTTGGCGCGCCGTTTGGCCATCTTCTCCGGATAGGCCTTCAGCACTTCATCGATCAGGGCCTTGTTCGTGGCCTTGCGCTCTTCAACAGTGACGCTCATGGGAATGCTCCATAGGGTGAATATCAAACCCGGCAGCGGGTAGCAGGCACGGCCCGGGTCATCGCGTGAAGCAGAAACCCGGGCCGTGCGCAGCGGCGCCCGCTTAGGCAGTCAGCTCCGCCGCGGTCTTGCCGACTTGCGATTCGTCGATGGACTTCATGATTCCGTGTTCCATCAACAGGTCTTCCAGTTGATCCATCGTGATCGGCGTCGGGATCGTGCCGTTGCCCGCGTTGTTGTGCACCTTGGTGGCCAGCTGGCGGTACTCTTCCGCCTGTCTGGATTCCGGCGCGAACTCGATCACCGTCATGCGGCGCAGCTCGGCGTGCTGCACGATGTTGTCGCGCGGCACGAAGTGAATCAGCCTCGAACCGAGCATCTTCGCCAGCGCTTCGGCGAGTTCGAGTTCCTTGTCGGTCTGACGCTCGTTGCACACGAGGCCGCCCAGGCGCACGCCGCCGCTGTTCGCGTACTTCAGAATGCCCTTCGAAATGTTGTTGGCCGCGTACATGGCCATCATTTCACCGGACATCACGATGTAGATTTCCTGCGCCTTGTTTTCACGAATCGGCATGGCGAAGCCGCCGCACACCACGTCGCCGAGCACGTCGTACGACACGTAGTCCACGCCGTCATAGGCGCCGTTTTCTTCGAGGAAGTTAATCGAGGTGATCACGCCACGGCCCGCGCAGCCGACGCCCGGTTCCGGACCGCCGGACTCCACGCAACGGATGTCGCGGTAACCGATCTTCATCACGTCCTCGAGTTCGAGGTCCTCCACCGAGCCGGCTTCGGCCGCCAGCGACAGGATGGTGTCCTGCGCCTTGGCGTGCAGGATCAGGCGGGTCGAGTCCGCCTTGGGATCGCAGCCGACGATCAGGATCTTCTGGCCGAGTTCGGTCAGGGCTGCCAGGGTGTTCTGCGAGGTGGTCGACTTGCCGATGCCACCTTTACCGTAGAACGCGATTTGCCGAAGTTTGGACATTGCATTTCTCCATTCAGGAAGAAGGGTTGAAACCAGGGTTGCGTAACCGCGACCATGTCAGCCTGTCGTGCCTGTATGGGTCTTCTTATATCGAGTCACGCATCGGCCGGACCTGTGTCCGCGCTGGACCCCAAATGCAGCTTCCGTGCCATGTCGCCAGTGGTACTGCGCCGCGTCCGTGCCGCCGCGCTGCACGGTTCGTTCGGGACTTTTCCGGACGCCTGTTTTGTCTTGTCGGTTTCGCGACAAACCACGCGAACTTCGTCGCGAATCAAACCGTGCGGGCGCGTTTGTCGGGCGATTTCTGTCGCATTGGCCTGCATGCAGCCGGTCAATCGCCGCGTTTTCGCCTGGTGATGTCCCGGTGGTGGCCCGGTGATGGCCTGGTGATGGCCTGGATTCGGCCTGGTTCGGTTATTGCATTGATCGCACCATGGACACACCTGCCACCCACTCTTCGCTGCAAGCGCCACGCGCGACGCACTTCGACCGTCTAGGCGGCGAGCCCGCCGTCATCCGTCTGGTCGACAACTTCTATCGGCACATGGATACGCGGTCCGACGCGCAACGCATTCGCGCGATGCATCACCCGGACCTGTCGTCGACGAAGGCCGTGCTGGTGCTGTATCTGTGCGAATGGCTCGGCGGCGGCAAACGGTACTCGGCACAGCGCGGCCATCCACGGCTGCGCATGCGTCATGCGGCATTCGCGATCGGCAGCGCCGAACGCGATGCATGGCTGGCCTGCATGCGCGCCGCGCTCGACGAGACGGGTGTCGATCCGGCGCTGCGCGACGAACTGATGCAGGCGTTTTTCAAAACCGCCGACTGGATGCGCAACACGCAGACGTGAATCCCTCTTCAACGCTGTTTAACCCAAGGATCTGTGATGACCGAAACGCTCGCCCACAAGGAGATCGACGACACCGCGTTCGCCCGTCTCGAACGCGAAGGCCGTCTGCTCAACCCGGTGCTCAAGGGGCTGACGAACAAGTTCGGCCGGGTCGGCTTCCGCGGCGAACTCGCGCTGCGCTTTGCCCCGAAGCTCGCCGACGAAGCGCGGCCGCCGGAGCTGACCTGCGATCAGGTGATGGCCTGCGCGACGATCGGCGAGAAGCACTTGCCGTTCTTCGCCGGGTATCTGCTGAGCTTCGAGCATCTGAAGGACGTGGCCGAGGTGCTCGGCGACACCCTGTCGGCGGGTGGCAAGTACTTTCTGTTTTGCGACAACATCGACCTGAGCAAGCGGTATCAGGTGCCGTACAAGGGCGCGATGTTCTATGTGCTGCCGATTCTCGAGTCCACCGTCTACAACGAAATGCTCGAGCTGCTGTACCTGGAAAAGAACGAACTGAAGAAGAAGGACACAGGCGGCAAGCTCGACGCGGTAGCGGACGCGGCCATCAAGTTCGACGTGACCTTCGACACGATCACCTACAGCGAAGGACTTGAACTGATGGGGCCGGTGCGCAACCCCAACGAGAACCGCCCCGTCTGAAGCGCGGGTCCCGACGGCAGCCGCCCGCGCGGCTGCGCCCACCGATGTTCCCTTGCACCCGAACGCGACCATGATCATGCACACCGGCACTGCCCTCGTCGTCCGCGAACGCCCGCCCCGGCGCGTTGCCCAGAGCGCCCATGCGCGCCTCGAAACGATCGTGCCCGCTGCACTTTCCAGCTGGCTGGCGTACCACGGCTTCCCCGATCTGCATTCGCGCAGCGTGAACGGCGAAACCCCGTTGATGCGTGCTGCGCAGCACGGCGAAGACGCGGTGGTCGAAGCGTTGCTGGCATTCGGCGCACGCGCCGACGCGCTCGATGACGACGGCAACCATGCATTGTGGTTCGCGTGCCTGCACGGCGGCCCCGCGACCATCCTGCGGCTGATCGAAGCCGGCACACCCATCGACCATGCGAACGACGACGACATCACCTGCCTGATGCAGGCAGCGGCGAGCGGCCGCCTCGACGTCCTGCAGATGCTGCTTGCGCATGGGGCGAGCGCGGAACTGTGCGCGCCCGATGGCCGCAGCGCGCTCGACATGGCGGCCGACCTCGGCCTGCAACTGCTGCGCGCGGCGCGCCAGATGGAAGGAGCGGGCACGCCATGTATTTCCGCGGCACCGGAGCTCCTTTGAAATGCGGGCCATCGGTCAACAAGCGCATCGGCACCGAACCCGGTACGGCCGCGATCGCCGGCAGGAGATCGCAAGATGAAAGGCCAACGCGTGTTTCGTCGCCTCACGTTCGACGAGCTCCGTGCGTGGCTGGCGCGACGGCCAGACGCGCTGCTGCTCGACGCGCGCGACGCCGCCAGTTACGCACACGATGGCTGGCCCGGCGCCGTGCGCCTCTCGCCCGGGAACCAGGACGCACTGCTGCTGCGCACCGACCGGCAGCGGCCCGTGCTGATCTATTGCTACAAGGGCAACGCCAGCCAGGTGTGGGCGCAGATGTTCGCGGACTTCGGCTTTACCGATGTATGCGACCTGGTCGGCGGCCATCGCGCGTGGGTGGCCGGCGTCGATCGGTCGAACCCGTCAGGCAAGGTGCTCACGCCCGAACTCGCCGCGTGGCTCACGCTTGAAGGCTTCATCGGCACGCAAGCGCGCGGTGCGCACGGCAACACGCCGCTGATGACCGCCGCATGGCGCGGCGCGTCGGCCGTCGTCGGGCAACTGCTCGCGTCCGACGTTGCACTCGACGCCGTCAACGACGACGGCAACAACGCGCTGTGGTTCGCCTGCGTGACCGGCAATCCGTCACTCGTCACGCGCCTCGCTGCGGCCGGTGTGCCGATCGATCATGCGAACGCGACCGGCGCCACCTGCCTGATGCTCGCGGCCTCGTCAGGCAAGGCCGACGTGGTGCGCACGCTGCTCGGGCTGGGCGCCGATCCGGCGGTGCGCTCCCAGGACGACTTCACTGCCCTCGACATGGCGGCCAGCCTCGACTGCCTGCAACTGCTGCGTCAAACCTGAGAACCCTGACGATGGCCCACCTCACCTTCTACGAAAAACCCGGCTGCGCCGGCAATGCACGCCAGAAAGCCCTGCTGCGCGCGGCCGGCCACACGCTCGACGTGCGCAACCTGCTGAGCTGGCCGTGGACCGCCGAAGCGCTGCTGGCGTTCATCGCGCCGCTGCCGGTCAGCGAGTGGTTCAACCGCGCGGCACCGCGCATCAAGTCGGGCGAGGTCGTGCCGGCAACGCTCGACGCCGATGCCGCGTTGGCGCTGCTGCTGGCCGAGCCGCTGCTGATCCGCCGGCCGCTGATGCAGTGCGACGCGCGCCGCATGGTCGGCTTCGATGCGGCCCAGGTGCATGCCTGGGTCGGGCTCGGCGCGCACGCACCGGCCCCGGACACGCCACTCGAAGGCTGCGCCGCAATGACGGTCCACAGCGCAGACCAACACGCGATCCGCTGCGCCCCACCCACCTGAAACGGAGATCAGAGCACCATGCCCCTGTACGACTACCGCTGCGCGGCCTGCAGCCATGCATTCGAAACGCTGGTGCGCGCCGGCCACACGCCGGTCTGCCCGCAATGCGGCAGTACCGCGCTCGCCAAGCAGGTCAGCGCGCCGGCCGCGCCCGGCAAGAGCCGCGCGATCATCTCCTCCGCGCGGCGCCAGGCGGCGCGCGAAGGGCACCTCAGCAACTATTCGCCGGCCGAGCGCAGCAAGCTGCTGCGCTGAGCCGAACGGGGAATCGATCATGGATCTCGTCTACCAGACCACCATGCTGACGCAGGGCGGACGCGGCGGCCAGCCGTGGGGAGAGCGCAACGCGTTCTAGCGGGGCTCCCGTTGATGCCAGCACGAAGGCCCGGTTTGACGGTTCGCGTCGGCGGCTCACATCGTCATCTTGAACAGCGCCGGCTGGCTTCGGCGATGCACCCGCAGCCACAGCAGCGTGGCCGGCACCAGCGCTTCGCAGGCGAACCACAGCGCGTCGTCGAGCACCGCGCCGGGTGGCAGTCTCAGTTGCGCGCCCATCGCCTGCCAGCCGGACCAGTCGATCTCCGGCATCGCGGCCCGAACCGCCGGGGCGATGCCCGCCGCACTGTCGGCCAGAATCCGTAACTGCCGCTGCACCTCGGCACGCGTGCCCCGCGAACGCAGCAACTCGTCACGCTCCACGCCTTCGGTCAGGATCATCGCCGCCGTGCCGGACTGCTCGATGATCGCCAGCCGCGCGCTGGTTTCGATCGCTGCGCTGCGGGTCATGCCGGCACCGCCGCAGGATCGATGTCCGGGCAGGCGTGTACGAGACGCGCGTTCAATTCGAGCGCGAACTCGCGCCAGGCGGCCGCGAGATCGAGCGCTTCGATGACCACGACGGCAACGTCCTGCGCATGCAGTGCGCGCGCCAGCGCGAGGCCGCAGAGACCCGCGCCGATGATGGCCACGTCGGCCACCAGCGATTCGATCGTGGTCATCTCGCCGCTCAGACGAAGCTCAGCAGTTCGACGGTCACCGGCTCTTCGCCGAGCACGGCCTGACACGCGAGGCGCGACTTGGAGCCGATGCCGACGAGCGTATCGAGCTTGTCGTTTTCGAGCCGCTGGATCTTCGACAGGCTCTTGCGCCCTTCCTGCACGAACAGGTGGCACGATCCGCAGTCGGCCTTGCCGTCGCACTTGTGCGCGATGCGCTCGCCGACGGCGAGCAGTGCCTGCAACAGGGTCGCGCCGGCGGCGACGTCATAGGTCTTGCCCGAAGGCAGTACGGTCAGTGTAGTCATGATGGTGAGCTTGATAAAAGGCGACAGAGAAAGAACAACGGATAAGCGGCCACGCTTCACGCGGCCAAGGCGGGTTGCAACGCATCCACCAACGCTTCGGCGAATCCGGCCAGCGGCATCGCGATGCGCGTGATGCGCTGCTCTTCGAGAAAGCGCGCTTCCATCCGCGTCGGCTCGTCGGGCAGCACGGCCCAGTGCGTGTCGGAAGAACGCTTCATGATCTGGCGCGCGAAGCTGCGCGTGAGCTGGTCGTCGAAACGGCAGCCCAAAAACAGAAAGCTGCGGCCGCTGCGCCATGCCTGCACCGCGGGCGGAATCGGCGTCTGAATGTCGATCTCGGTCAGCACTTCGACGAAGTCGCTGTCGGAGACCAGGTAGTTCGACGCGGGCGCGTGGCCGCCGATCGGCTTGTAGAGCAGCGCGCCCGAGGCCGGCACCGCATGCAGGAAGGTGCCGTCCGGCGCATACGCGCCAAACCACTGGCCGAAATGTTCCGACTGCGACAAACCCTGCACCTGAACCCAGCCGCCTTGCGGCCGCGCCTCGTCGAGGGCGGTGGCAAACGTGTCGTCGTACCAGCAGTCGACATACAGCCCCGCGCCACTCGCCGCGAGCACCCGGTGCAGCGCCGACGGCGCCGGCGTGGTGGCGAACGCATCGTTCATCAGGTTCACCACCGACTTGCGATGCTTGAAGTTCTCGATGAACTGCGCCGCCTGGGTAAGCCGCTTGCGGATCTTGTGCGGCACGCTGACTTTCGCGGTCATGATCTCGGCCAGTGCGCCGGGCGTGGCGGGCACGGCCGAATCGGGACACAGCGCGAGCAGCGCCGGGCCGAGGTAGGGAATGACGCCGCCGCCCTGGAGCTGGCGAGCGATGGTCTGGACTGAAACGGTCATGGAGTGAGCCTCACAGATAAATGGCGGCGCCGGCGCCCACGTTGGTCGCGGTGTCTTTCAGCGTCTTGACGATGTACTTGACCTGGTCGGCGTCGAGCAGCGTGTGCAGCGGCAGCGCCAGCGCGCGGTCGCCGATGCGCTCGGTGTCGGGCAACAGACCGCGCTTGCGACCGATCGCATCGCCCGCGTTCATGTAGTGGAACTGCTGATGCAGCGGATGGCTGTAAGGCGCCGTCTCGATGCCGCAGGATTTCATGTCGTCGATCATCTGGGCACGCGCGCTCTGCGTAAAACGCTTGCCCAGGTGGACGACATAGAGCATCCAGTTCACTTCTTCGACGTCCTCGGCCACGTAGGGCGGCTTGATCCCTTCGAAGCTCTGCATCTGCTCGTGATACCACGTCTCGACCTGCTTGCGCTGGGCGAGGCGTGTGTCGAGTTCGGCCAGTTGCGCGAGGCCAAGCGCGGCGGTCAGATCGCTGATGCCGGCCTGCAGCGGCACCCACGAGCCGACCGAAACGGACGCGCGGTCGGTGACGCGCCGCTCGCGCAGATAGCGCAGTTCGTGGACGAGTTCGTGATCGTCGGTGACGAGCATGCCGCCCGCTCCTGTGCACAGCGCGGACGGGCCGGAAAAGTCGAAAACGGACACGTCGCCGAAACAGCCGGCGTTGCGGCCGCGGTAGCGCGAGCCGAGCGCCTCGGTACTGTCTTCGATCAGCCGCAAGCGATGCGCGTCGGCCAGTTCCCGCAGCGGCCCCCACGCGGCCGGGTGACCATTGGTATTGCCGGCGAGGATCGCGCGCGTGCGAGGGCCGATCTTCCGCGCGGCTTTTTCGGCGCTCAGACAACCGCTCCAGTAGTCGATGTCGGCGAACACCGGCACGGCTCCCGCCAGCGTGATCGCCTGCGCCACCTGGTGCCAGGTGTGCGATGCGCAGACCACCTCGTCGCCCGGGCCGATCCCCATCGCGCGCAACGCAATCCAGGTCGCGAGCGTGCCGCTCGCCACCGCGACCGCATGCGTGCGGCCCACCCAGCCCGCGAACGCGCGCTCGAACGAGTCGAGCATCGGCCCGTCGCTCCAGCGCGAGGACTGCAGCACGGCGTTGACGAAGTCGATCTCGCGCGCCGCGCAAGCCGGTTCGCTCAGCGCGATCTCATCGATTTCCATGAGCCTCGTCCTCGGTCAGGATCAACGCATCGGCCTCTTCGGGCCGCTGCGTGATCGACCAGCAATGTCCATTCGACGCCGCGAGATAGACGCTGCGCGCGCCCAGTTTCAGCGCGGCGGTCTCGTCGCGCATGTCCATAGCGTCGACCAGCAGCGTGCGCACTTCGGGATGACGTTCGCGGCATTGCGCGGCGGCGTCCCGCAGCGTCGGCGCCGCGCCGATCAGCGCGCCGGCGTTGTGCAGTTGTTCCGGCGTGACGCTCATCTCAGTGCGCGCCGGGCCGCGCCAAGTGCACTGAGAGCCCCCTCGGGGGGCAGCGAACGAAGTGAGCGTGGGGGTCGTTTCATCTCAGTCTCCCGAGCCGGCGATGCGCCGCGCTTCAACGGTGATGGGCAGCGGCGTGTCGTCGGCCATCGAAGGCAATTCGAGCTGCCAGCCGTTCGCGAGCGTGACGAGACCGCCCCACATCCCGGGCAGCGCCATCGCGACAATGGGCTCCTCCAGGTCCTTCTTTGGCACGTAGGCGCTCAGCGCGCCCTTGCTGTCCTTGCGGATCATGACTTTCATGGTTGCGGACTCCGGAGATTGACGACAGGTTCAAGCGAGGCTCGAGCGGGATGCGCTGCTTCCTCCAGCAGCGGACGAAGCAGCGGCGGCAGATGGGCGAGCACGTACTGGATGTCCTGCGCCGTGGTGGTTTCGCCGAGCGACAGCCGCACCGCCGCCAGTGCCTCATCGCGCGGCACGCGCATCGCTGTCAGCACATGCGAAGGCTCGCTGCCGCCCGACGAGCAGGCCGAGCCCGACGACGCGGCGACACCCAGCCGCTCGAGCCGCTGCAACACGACCTCGGCGGAAAGCTGGCCGAAGCGCAGGTAGCTGGTGCCGGGCAGGCGCGCTGCCTGCGCCGAAAAAACGTGGACGTCCGGCAGCGCACGCCGCAGCCCTTGCTCCAGTGCGTCGCGCAGCGCGGCCACGCGCGCCGCTTCGCTCGCCAGGTCGCTGAGACGCTCGAGCGCCGCCGCAAAACCGGCGATGGCCGGCAGGTTCTCGGTGCCGCCGCGCCGATGCCGCTCCTGGCTGCCCGGTACCTGCGGCACCAGCGTCACGCCGTGGCGCACCAGCAGTGCGCCGATGCCCTTCGGCCCGCGCAGCTTGTGAGCCGACAGCGACACCGCATCGATCCCGCTCTGCGCGAAATCGAATGGCAGCCTGCCGACGAACTGCGTCGCATCGACATGGAGGCGCGCGCCGGCCGCGTGCACGAGGTCGCGTACTTCGGCGACCGGCATCAAGACGCCGGTCTCGTTGTTGGCCGCCATCAGCGAGACCACTCCGACGTCGGGTCCGATCAGTGCGGCGGCGCTGTCGAGGTCCAGCATGCCGCCGGGCCGTACGGCGATGTAATCGACCGCCACGCCGCGCGCAGCCAGCGCACGCGCCAGCTTCAGGTGCCCTGCATGCTCGACCGCGCTGAATACGACACGGTGCCGGCCCTCCGGCGCCGCCGCGTGCAACCCGCATACCGCCAGATGATTGGCCTCGGTGGCGCCGCTGGTGAACACCAGCTCGGCCGGCTTGCAACCGAGCGTTCGCGCGATCGTCGCGCGGGCCGCCGCGAGCGCACCCTTCGCCTGCTGCCCGAGCGCATGCTGCGACGACGCGTTGCCCCACACATCGGTCAGGATGGACAGCATCGCCTGCGCCACGGCAGGGGCCGGCGGCGTGGTCGCGTTGTGGTCGAGATAGATCATCGCCCGGCTCCGTTGGTTTGCTTCACGGCCAGAAGACACGTTCGCGGTCGATGCACAGCGCGTCCAGCAGTTCGGCCAGATCGGTGCTGTCGTGCTGGAGCATCCACCGGTGCGACGCGTGATCGCGCGCGCTCAGGTGCCACATGCCGTCTTCATCGCGCGTGAGCCAGGCAATGTCGATCAGCCCGCCATTCGCGTCGACATTGCGCGAACAGCACGGGCTCTCGATACGAAACCCCTGCCCCTCGCGCAGCACACGCGGCAGCACATAGCGATAGCGGGTACGCTCGCGCAGCGCCTGCTCGATCTGGCGCCGGGTCAGGTCGAACAGGCGGCCCGCGCACAAGCCGTCGCGCCGCGGCGCCGCTTCCGGCGCGTTAGCCCGAACCGTCATGACATGGCTCCTTGTTCGGATAGCAGGCCAGCGGGCACAGGCGCAATCTCATCCTCCGTGCATCCGACAACGCGGTTGCCGAACTCCACCAGGTAGACCGGCTCGCCGCTCTCCACCAGCTGACCGACATTGACGATTTCGCCGACCGTACCCGCCTCGGCCAGACATTCGTCCTCGCCGCGCTCGGGGAAGCTGCCGTCGTTGCACAGGTCGTCCAGCGCGATCACGCGCATGCCCCACTGATAAGCGGGCTGAACCGGTTCGATGCTCATGCCGATGGCTCCTGTGGTTGCGACGTGTCCGGCTGAACTCGCGTGCCGATCTTGCGTAGCGCTTCGGCCCGCTCGCCCAGACCTTGCAGCACGTCGTCGGGCAGGTTGTCGAGCGTGCATAGCTCTTTCGCGCGCATGCCGACACGGTGGCCGCTGTCGACGAAATCCACCGCATAGATGTAGAACTGCTGCAGGAAGGTGTTGATGCTGGTGACGTAGCCGATCTCGCCCTTGTTCACCAGCACTTCGCCGATGTCCTTGCCGTTGTACGTGCCATCGTTGCGGATCACCGAGCGTGCGATCACGCGCTCGCCATAGTTGAAGCGCGGGGGAAACGCGACCTCGATCAGGTCGTCGTCGCGGTTGATGTCAGCCATGGTCCACTCCTGCTGATCGTTGCGTCTGTCCGGTGGTCGTCAAGCTCGTGACCTCGTTCGACTGCCGGCGCAAACGCGGTCATGGCATCGTCGAGAGCACGATCGCCGGCATCCATCGCCATCGCTCCTCTTCAGGAGACCTGACGCGGCAGCGGCGGGCGCCCGCGGCCAATCGCGCCGATCTCGATGGTCGCCACGCCGGGTGGCGCCGACTCCGCACTGCTGCAACCGCAGGCCGCCTGGTTCGGATTGAAGAAGGTCAAACCGGACTGGGTCGGCGTGTCGGCGAAATCGATCGTCACGCCTTCGAGCATCAGCCGGCTCTCGGCCGGCAGGAATACCCGCAGGCCGTTGACGTCGAGTTCCTGTTCGCCCGCTTGCAGCGCCGGCTCGGCGGTGAATTCCGCGCTATAGCCGGAACAGCCGCCGGCGCTCACCACCAGCCGAAAGCCGGCGCCAGCCGGCAGACCCGAAAAGCGCACGATACGGCGCATGAACTTCTCGGCGGCGCTTGTGACAGTTACGTTGGACAGCATGATGCGCAGTCTCCTGATGGATGAATGGCCGGCCCGGCGACGAGCCGGACTCAGACCTGAACGATGCAGCCGTCCACGGGACACACGGCGACGCACTGCGGGTCGTCGAAGTGGCCTTCGCATTCGGTGCATTTCTTGGGGTCGATCACGAAAATGCCGCCTTTCTCGCTGATCGCGACGTTGGGGCATTCCGGTTCGCAGGCCGAGCAGCCCGTACAGGTGGACGCAATAATCTTGAGGGCCATGGCAGTTCTCCTGGTGTCCTGTCTTTAAGAATGTGGGGGGTCACGCTGCTGAGCCTGACGAGGTGTAAGCGCCCTGGCGGATCGAAGCATCGCCGCGGTCCTGGTGCACGATGGCACCGCTGGCGATGCGGCTGCGGTAGTCGTTGAACCAGGCGAGCGCCGCCTTTTCGATGAATTCGCCGACGTACTGATCGACCGGTTCGATACCGGCTTGCGCCAGTTCGTCCTTCGGGCACGCGCCGATCTTCGCGACCAGCACCGCGTGGCAGTCGTTGATTGCGCGCACCACCGACGGCAGTTGCTCGTCGTCGCCGTAGCCGCCCTGGCAATACAGGTCCACCCGGCGATGGCCGACGAACAGCGCTTCGGCGGCCGAGACCTCGAAGATCTGAAACTCGGTGACGTGACCGAAGTGCTCATTGACCCGGCCGCCGCCCTTCGTTGCAACCGCAACCAGCACCTTCATGTCGTCGGCGACGTCGATCTCGCGAGAGACAGCCAGCGCTTCCTGCTTCGCGTCGTGCTGGGCCTGACGTTCGGCTTCGACGCGTTGCTGATATTCACGGCGGCGCTCGAGGTCGTAGACCACTTCCATCTGCTCGATCTTGTCGAGCGTGAATTCCTCACTGCGGTCCTCGCCCAGCAGGCCGACCGCATCCGCGCGGCATTGGCGGCAATGGCGCATCAGGTTGGCGCCGCCCATGCAGGCGTCCTGCACGGCCTTGAGTTCCTGCGCAGTCGGTCCGCGCTGGCCGCTCAGGCCAAAGTGGGTGCCGTGCTCGGGCTCCGAGATCAGCGGCATGATGTTATGCAGGAACGCGCCGCGTTTCTTGACCTCGCGGTTGACCTCGATCAGGTGCTCGTCGTTGATGCCGGGAATCAGCACCGAGTTGATCTTGGTCAGCACGCCGCGTGCGGTGAGCATCTCGAGACCCTTCATCTGCCGCTCATGAAGGATGCGGGCCGCTTCGTAGCCGGTCACGCGCTTGTGCTCCCAGAAAATCCACGGATAGATTTTCTCGCCCACCGCCGGGTCGACCATGTTGATGGTGATCGTCACGTGGTCGATGTTGTACTTGCAGATTTCGTCGACGAGATCGGGCAGCGCGAGGCCGTTGGTCGACAGGCACAGCTTGATGTCCGGTGCCTGCTCCTGCAGCATCCGGAACGTCTCGAAGGTTTTCTTCGGGCTCGCCAGCGAATCGCCGGGACCGGCGATGCCGAGCACCGTCATCTGCGGAATCTCGCTTGCGACCGCCACGACTTTCTTGACCGCCTGTTCCGGCGTGAGCTTCTGCGAGACCACGCCGGGACGCGACTCGTTCGAACAATCGTATTTACGGTTGCAGTAGTTGCACTGGATGTTGCAAGCCGGCGCCACCGCCACATGCATGCGCGCATAGTGATGGTGGGCTTCTTCCGAGTAGCACGGATGATTCTTGACCTTCTCCCAGATCTCCGCCGGCATGTCGTCGGGACCATCCGACGAGCCGCAACTGGCCTTGCCCTCGCCACCGTGGGTACCGCAGCCGCCACCGGTGGACGGCACCTCGATCTTCACGCCGAGAGGTTTGATCTGGCCGATGCCGATATAGGCCGCTGCGGGCAAGTCGCCCGCATTTGAACTCGCTTGCATGGATATCTCCTCGCAACCGACGGCGGCCGCGCGCAGGCTATAAAGCCAGATCCATGCCACTCGGCAAGAACGCCTTGAATCAACGCCTCAGCCGATATTTCGCAGTTCTGTATGATCGAGGCACCGACGAATCCCCACAATTTCGTTGCGTCGTGTCGGTGTTGCGACAAATCTCACACTGTGCGAGCGAAGCCTTCCACCCTGGTCAGAAGCGGCGAACCTCAATAGCGTATTTATGCAGCGCATAGCCCATCTGCCGGGGCGTGATGCCCAGCAGCCGCGCCGCCTTCGCCTGCACCCAGCCACACCGTTCCATCGCCCAGATCAACCGCTCGCGTTCGCCTTCCGGCTTCCCGGCTTGCGATGTCGCGAACGTGCGGTCGTCCGTCGCCGGGTCCAGCTCAGCGGCAACGTCCGTGGCCGTGCCGCCGGACCAGGCAGCCGGCGCCGACGGCGCATCCAGATCGTGATGCCCGTACGGCGGCTGCGACGACGGCACTTCGGTGATCGGAATGTCAGCCAGCCGCGCGGGACGCACGGCATCTTCGCGCTCGATGTAGTGCAGCACCTTCGTCAGGCAACGATCCTCCTGGCACAGGAACTTGAACCGGTCGATCACGCCGTCACGCGTCATGGTCGCCGTGCGCTCGACACAGTTCTCCAGTTCACGCACGTTGCCGGGCCAGTAGCAGCTCGTCAGCACCCGCATCGCTTCGGTGTCGAAGCGCAGCGACTGCGAGTTTTCGCGGTTGAAACGGGCGAGAAAGTGCTGCGCCATCGCCGGAATATCTTCACGCCGCTCGCGCAGCGGCGGCAATTCGATGCTGACCACGTTGATACGGTAGTAGAGATCGGCGCGAAATTCGCCGGCCTTCACCATCCGCTCGAGGTTGCGGTTGGTGGCGAGAATCAGACGCACATCGACCTTCACCGGCGTCGTGCCGCCGACACGCTCGAACTCGCGTTCCTGCAGCACGCGCAGCAGCTTGGCCTGAAACGACGGCGAAATGTCGCCGATTTCATCGAGGAACAGCGTGCCGCCGTGCGCCAGTTCGAAGCGGCCCTTACGCTGCCCCTGCGCACCGGTGAACGCGCCCTTCTCGTGGCCGAACAGTTCGCTCTCCAGAAGGGACTCCGTCAACGCCGCGCAATTGACCCGCACGAACGCCTCGCCGCTGCGCGGCGACAGATTGTGGATCGCGCGGGCGATGACCTCCTTGCCGGTGCCGCTCTCGCCGCGCAGCAGCACGGTGGTCCGCGCCGGAGCGACCTGGCGAACCTGGGCGAACACCGCCTGCATCGCCGCCGAGACGCCGACCACCTGGTCGATCTGCTGACCGGGCTTGATCGCCTTCTGCATGCGTCTGACTTCATCCTGCATGCTGTCGTGCGCCGCGCTGACGCTGCGCTGGAGCAGCAACGCCTGCCCCATCAGCGTCGCGACGATCTTCATCAGATGCAGATCGTCGGCGAACAGCCGGCTGGCACCGGGATTCACACAATCGACGGCGAGCACACCCAGCGTGCGCCGGTCGGCGTGGATCGGCGTCGCGAGCATCGCGATGCACACCCCCGGCATCTGGTCCGCGCCGCCGGTGCGATTCAGGAACACCGGTTCATCGTTCACGTCCGGCACGATCACGCCGATGCCGCTCTTGAACGCGCGGCCGACGATGCCTTCGCCGGGACGAAACTGCAGACGCTGCTGCTCGTCGCGCGAAAGACCCGCGGCGCACAGGCCGCGCAGTTGACCGTCGGGTTCGGCCAGCACCACAAAAGCGCGCCGCCACTCCATCGTGTGCACAAGATAGTTCAGGGACTCGCGGAAGGTTTTTGCCACATCGAGCGACGAAACCAGCGTCTTGCTCACCTCGTAGACGCCGACCAGCGCTTGCCGGGCAACGGCTGCCTGAATGTTCACCATGGATTTCTCCTTCGTGCGCTGCGCGCTTTCGATGCACCAGCGCAAGGCGCTAGATCGACGCAAAGGCACAGCGTCGGAATCAAGCAATTTCTACGCCTGACGATTCAGCGATCGTGCATGTCAATCCCGCGTGCGGAACGACAAATCCGACAAAGAGAACAGCGGGAATCCTCGTTCGTCGCGCGCATCGATACAAAGACAACAGCGAGACAGCAGCAAGACCACAGCGACCCCGCTGAAAGACGCCACTCAGGCATGAAAGTCCGGTGGCATGGAAGTTGCCCTGAAGGTCGTACTACCCAGCCTTCAGGAGCCTGTGATGTCGGATCTCCAACGCGTCAGCACCGGCCTCCGTCCGCGCGGCGCCAACCCCGTGTACCTGGATCATGCTGCCACCACGCCGGTCGATCCGCGTGTGGTCAGACGCATGCTGCCGTACCTGACCGAGATGTACGGCAATCCCGCCAGCCGTTCGCACGCCTATGGCTGGGTCGCCGAGGAAGCGGTCGAACTGGCCCGTGAGCAGGTCAGCTCGCTCGTCAACGCGGACCCGCGCGAGATTGTCTGGACCTCGGGCGCGACCGAATCGAACAACCTCGCGATCAAGGGCGCGGCGCACTTTCATCGCGCCAAAGGCAATCACCTGGTGACGCTCGCGACCGAGCACAAGTCGGTGCTCGACACGATGCGCGAACTCGAGCGCGAAGGCTTCGAGGTCACGGTGTTGCCGGTGCAGGAAAGCGGCCTCGTGGACCTCGCCGTGTTCGAAGCGGCGCTCAAGCCGGGCACCGTGCTGGCGTCGGTGATGTTCGTCAACAACGAGACGGGCGTGATCCAGGACATCGCCGCGATCGGCGCGCTCTGCCGCGCCCGCGGCGTCCTGTTGCACGTGGATGCCGCCCAGGCCGCCGGCAAGGTGCCGATCGATCTCGCCGCCTTGCCGGTCGATCTGATGTCGTTCTCGGCTCACAAGATTTACGGTCCCAAAGGCATCGGCGCGCTGTATGCGGGACGCCGGCCGCGCGTGCGGATCGCGTGCCAGATGCATGGCGGCGGCCACGAGCGCGGCATGCGCTCCGGGACGCTGCCCACGCATCAGATCGTCGGCATGGGCGAGGCGTTCTGGCTCGCGCGCGAAAACATGGCGTCCGACAACGCGCGCATTCAGGCGCTGCGCGACCGGCTGTGGAGCGGCTTCCAGAAGATCGACGCGGTGGCACTCAACGGCGCTGTCGAGCGCCGCGCGCCCCACTATCTCAACGCGAGCTTCAACTACGTCGAAGGCGAATCGCTGTTGATGGGGATCAAGGAAATTGCAGTTTCGTCGGGCTCGGCCTGCACGTCCGCGAGCCTCGAACCCAGTTACGTGCTGCGGGCGATGGGCCGCAACGACGAACTCGCGCACAGCTCGATCCGTTTTTCGATCGGCCGCTTCACCACGGCCGACGAGATCGATTTCACGATCGATCTGATCACCCAGGTCGTATCCCGGCTGCGCGCGATGAGCCCGCTCTGGGACATGGTGCAGGCCGGCGTCGACCTGCAGACGATCCAGTGGGCAGAGCACTGACGTCCTCGCTCCACCTGAGCACATGGACACCCGAATACTCGAGCATTCAACAACCTGCGCGGAGCACCTCATGGCATACAGCGACAAGGTCATCGATCACTACGAGAACCCCCGCAACGTCGGCGCGTTCGATCCGGACGCTGCGAACGTCGGCACCGGCATGGTCGGCGCACCGGCGTGCGGCGACGTGATGCGGCTGCAGATTCGCGTCAACAGCGAAGGCGTCATCGAAGATGCGAAGTTCAAGACCTACGGCTGCGGCTCGGCGATCGCGTCGAGTTCGCTCGTCACCGAGTGGGTGCGCGGCCGCACGCTCGACGAAGCGCTCGCGATCAGGAACACGCAGATCGCCGAGGAACTGGCGCTGCCACCGGTCAAGATCCACTGCTCGATTCTCGCCGAGGACGCGATCAAGGCGGCCGTAGCCGACTTTCGCTCACGTCAGGCGATTCAAGGCGCAGCAGCCGACGGCCTGCAACTCGCCGAGCAACCGACCTGCTCGTCCAACCCGAACTGAGTCCATTCAAAGCCTGAGAGGAATCTCCATGGAAACGCTCGCCCAACCTGCTCCCGCCACCTCCGGCGTCATGCCCGGTCTGCTCGAATTCACGCCTCAAGCCGCCGCGAAAGTCGCCTCGCTGATCGCGGAAGAAGGCAATCCCAACCTGAAGCTGCGGCTGTACGTGTCCGGCGGCGGCTGCTCGGGCTTTCAGTACGGCTTCGCGTTCGACGACCAGGTGGCGGACGACGACATGCAGACCGTCACCGACGGTGTCACGCTGCTGGTCGATTCGATGAGCCTGCAATACCTGCCCGGCGCGCGCGTCGACTATGAAGACGGCCTCGAAGGCTCGCGCTTCGTCATTCACAATCCCAATGCGCAGAGCACCTGCGGCTGCGGCAGCTCGTTTTCCGTGTGAGGCAATCATGGCAATCTCACTGACGCCCGCCGCCGCGAGGCATGTCGAGAAATCGCTGCGCAAACGCGGCAGCGGCATAGGACTGCGCGTCGCGGTCAAGACGAGCGGCTGCTCGGGCTTCGCGTACGCGCTGGAATTCGTCGACGCGGCCAACGACGAGGACCAGCGCTTCGAAGCGCACGGCGTGACCGTGGTCGTCGATCCGCGCAGCCTGACCATGCTCGACGGCACGGAACTCGACTTCGTGCGTGAAGGGCTCAACGAAGGCTTCAAGTTCCACAACCCGAACGCCAAGGCGAACTGCGGTTGCGGCGAAAGCTTCGCGGTCTGACACACGAGCACAAGGACGCGCACATGGCCCTCCTGCAGATCGCCGAACCCGGACAAAGCGCCGCGCCGCACCAGCACCGTCTGGCGGCGGGGATCGACCTCGGCACCACGAACTCGCTGGTCGCCACCGTGCAGAGCGCGGTGGCCCGGGCATTGCCCGACGAGGACGGTGCATGGCTGTTGCCGTCGGTCGTGCGCTACACGCGAGCCGCTGAGCCGGAGGTCGGCCGCCCGGCTCAGACGCGCCAGGCCGAGGACCCGGTCAACACGATCGTTTCGGTCAAGCGCTTCATGGGACGGCGCCTTGCCGACCTGCCGGAAGCCGACTCACTGCCCTACCGCTTCGTCGACCAGACGGGCATGGTCGGACTCGCCACGGCTGCCGGCGAGCGCTCGCCCGTGCAGGTGTCGGCTGACATTCTGCGGACCTTGCGGGTACGCGCCGAAGCGTCGCTGGGCGGCGAACTGGCGGGCGTCGTCATCACGGTGCCGGCCTATTTCGACGACGCGCAGCGCCAGGCAACCCGGGACGCGGCACGCCTCGCCGGCCTGACGGTGCTGCGGCTGCTCAACGAACCGACTGCCGCCGCGATCGCATACGGCCTCGACCACGCAGCCGAAGGCGTGTTCGCGATCTACGACCTTGGCGGCGGCACCTTCGACATCTCGATCCTGCAGTTGTCGAAGGGTGTGTTCCAGGTGCTGGCCACTGGCGGCGACTCGGCCCTCGGCGGCGACGACTTCGATCGCGCCATCGCGCAGTGGTTCTGCAAGCGGCACGGTGTCGCCAGCCTCGCCATGCTGGCTCCCTCCGCTCAGCGCAGTCTGATGATGGCCGCACGCGCGGCGAAAGAGACGTTGTCGCAGGCCGGGACGGCAGTCATCGCGCTTGCGCAGGCCGATCGCAGCATCTGGCACGCGGCGTTGTCGCGCGAGCAGTTCGCCGAACTGGGCGCCGCGCTCGTCGCACGGACCCTCGCCGCTACGCGGCGCGCGCTGCGCGACGCGAAGCTCGGCCTTGCCGATATCGACGGCGTGGTGCTGGTCGGCGGTTCGACGAGGATGCCGCTGGTGCGGGACGCCGTGCAGGAATTTTTCGGTCGCGAACCGCTTGCCGACATCGATCCCGACCAGGTGGTCGCGCTCGGCGCGGCGATCCAGGCTGATGTGCTGGCCGGTAACGGCAATGGCGACGGCTGGCTGCTGCTGGACGTCTGTCCGCTGTCGCTCGGCATCGAAACGATGGGCGGGCTGGTCGAGAAAATCATCCCGCGCAATTCCACGCTGCCGACCGCGCGCGCGCAGGAGTTCACCACGTTCAAGGACGGACAGACGGCGATGTCGCTGCATGTCGTACAGGGCGAACGGGAGAGCGTCGCGGACTGCCGTTCGCTCGCCCGCTTCGAGTTGCGCGGTATCCCGCCGGCGGTTGCCGGAGCGGCGCGCGTGCGCGTGAGCTTCCAGATCGACGCGGACGGCCTGCTCGCGGTCACCGCGCGGGAACAGACCACCGGCATCGAGACGCAAGTCGAGGTCAAGCCGTCCTACGGACTGACCGACATCGAGATCGCCGCGATGCTGCAGCAGGCCATCGAGGCGTCGTTGCCCGACATGCAGTTGCGCACGTTGCGCGAAGCGCAGATCGACGCACGCCGTCTGCTCGATGCAACCGAAGCCGCGCTGGACAGCGATGCTGCGCTGCTGTCCGCCGACGAACTGGCAGCCGTGCGGCGCGCGATGTTCCGGGTCGGCGAGGCGCTGGAGACCGATGCGCCCGTCGATCTGCTCAAGGCTGCGTCGACGGGTCTCGCGTCCGTGACCGAAGAGTTCGCTGCACGACGCATGAACGCGTCGATCCGCAACGCACTCGCCGGACGCAACCTCGATACCCTCGTCTGAGCCGGGAACCCGACCCCATGCCGCGCATCCGCATTCTTCCCCACCCCGATCTCTGCCCGCACGGACAGGACCTCGACGTGCGGCGCGGCACGTCGCTGTGCGAGAGCCTGCTCGCGTCCGGCGTCGCGATCGAGCACGCTTGCGAGATGGTCGCTGCGTGCGCCACCTGCCATGTGTACGTGCGCGAGGGCGGTGCGTCGCTGGCGCCTCCTGACGACGAGGAGAACGACCAGCTCGACCATGCGTGGGGCCTCGACGCGCAATCGCGTCTCGCATGCTGCGTGAAGCTGCGCGACGCCGACCTGACGATCGAACTGCCGCGACATACACGCAACCTCGCGCGCGAGCATTGAGGGGATGCATCGCGTTGATCCCGTCAGCGCCGCGTGGCTGATCGCGCGCATCGCGTTGGGCATCGCGTTTGGCAGCGCTTTCTGCAGTGCTGCGTTCATCGCTACACCTGGCTGTTCGAAACAGAACATTCGCGACAGGTCTTCGTTGGGACCGTTTCATCGGAACACCGATGAATCCCGGAAAGCACCCACTGCAGGCGCCAATACAAGACAACCGCGCATGGCACAGCACTTGCAAACAGTGTGATCAAAGGCCAAAAGGACAACTTCTCATGTCGAATCCGATCATCAACGACACCACGCTGCGCGACGGCGAACAGACCGCTGGCGTCGCCTTCACGGTTGCCGAAAAATGCGCGATTGCCGAGGCGCTCGCACGCGCCGGCGTACCCGAGCTTGAAATCGGCATCCCTGCGATGGGTGCCGAGGAAATCGATTGCATCCAGACCATCGTCGCGCTGAATCTCGACGCCGATCTGATGGTCTGGGGCCGTCTCACCGACGCGGACCTGGCGTCGGCCCTGCGCTGTAATCCCGACATCATCCACCTGTCGATTCCCGTTTCCGATATCCACCTTCAACACAAGTTGCGCCAGCCCCGCTCATGGGTGCTGACGCAGGTGAATCGCGTGATCAGCGCCGCCGTCAAAAGCGGCCGCAAGGTTTCGCTGGGCGCGGAGGATGCCTCGCGCGCGGACCCCGCGTTCCTCGCCGACGTGGCGCGGCGCGCGCAACAGTGCGGCGCGCAACGCATCCGCTTTGCGGACACGCTCGGCGTCCTCGATCCGTTTTCGACCTATGAAGCGATTGCGCGACTGCGCGACGCGGTCGATCTGGAAATCGAAATCCACGCGCACAACGACCTCGGGCTCGCGACCGCCAACACCCTCGCCGCACTGCGCGCCGGCGCAACCCACGCCAACACCACCGTCAACGGTCTGGGCGAACGCGCCGGCAATGCCGCACTGGAGGAGATCGTGATGGGTGTGCGCCATATCATGGGCCGCGACACCGGCGTCGACACGACCGCGCTATTGAGCATCTCGCGGCTCGTCGAGCGGGCTTCAGGACGCCAGGTCGCGCTGAACAAGAGCATTGTGGGCGGCGGCGTATTCACGCACGAGTCCGGCATCCACACAGACGGACTCGCGAAGAATGCCTCGACTTACGAGAGCTTCGATCCCGCCGAACTCGGCCGCGAGCGCTCGGTCGTGCTCGGCAAGCATTCGGGTTCGCAAAGCGTGCGCCAGGCTTATGACGCGCTCGGCCTGCCCGTCAGCGAAACGCTTGTCGCGCTGCTGCTCAGCCGTATCCGCCACCATGCGGCCCAGCACAAGCAGGCGCCCAGCGCCGCCGACCTGTATCGCTTCCTGATCGAGGTGCGCGACACCGCCGGGGAATTGTCATGAGCGACGACGTGGCCGGCATCACGAAGCGCGTCGCGCAACCCGAGCCGTCGGGCACGTCACCGCCGTGCGCCACGAGCGGCGCCTGCGACAGGTACTGCGCCGAGCCGACGTTCTCCCCACCCCCATCCTCATCCGCTTGCGAGGAGTAAACGCGATGGAAAGCTTTGTCCAGCAACTCAAGGCGCTGTCCTCAGCCGAGGACTTCCTGCAGTTCTTCGGCATTCCGTTCGACCAGAAGGTCGTCAACGTGAGCCGGCTGCATATCCTGAAGCGCTTTTTCCAGTACATCCGACAACAGGACGCGCTGCCGGAAAGCGACGAGCCCGCGCTGTTCGCGTCGTATCACGCGCTGCTGCTGAAGGCTTACGGCGACTTCGTCACTTCGACGCCGGCCCAGGAAAAAGTGTTCAAGGTGTTCCAGGACACCCATGGGCGACAGCACGTTTCACTCGACAGTCTGCGCGCGTCGCTGCCCGCGCGCACCGTTGCCTGACAGGCGGAGCAAGACCATGCACATCGTCGTCTGCATCAAGCAGGTCCCGGACTCGGCGCAGATCCGCGTTCATCCGGTCACCAACACGATCATGCGCCAGGGCGTCCCGGCGATCGTCAACCCGTACGACCTGTTTTCACTCGAAGAAGCGCTGCGGCTGAAGGACCGCTTCGGCGGCAGGGTCACGATGCTCTGCATGGGGCCGCCGCAGGCTGAGGATGCGCTGCGCAAGTGCATCAGCTTCGGCGCCGACGACGCCGTGCTGGTCACCGACCGTGCCTTCGCGGGCGCGGACACGCTGGCTACGTCGTACGCGCTGGCGGCAGGCATCCAGCAGATCGCGAAGGAGCAGGCGGTAGACATCGTGTTCACCGGCAAGCAGACGATCGACGGCGACACCGCGCAAGTCGGCCCCGGCATCGCCAAACGCCTCGGGCTGCAACTGCTGACCTACGTGTCGCGCATCGTCGAGACCGATCTCGACGTGCGCACGATTACCGTCGAGCGACGCGCCGAGGGCGGCGTGCAGGTGCTCAGGACCGCTCTGCCGTGCCTGATCACGATGTTGGAGAACACCAACGAACTGCGCTTCGCGACGCTGCCCGCGATGATTCACGCGGCCGGCTATCCGGTGCGCAAATGGAACCGCGAACAGGCCGGCATCGAAGACCTCAGCAAGATCGGCCTGAAGGGCTCGCCGACGGTAGTCAGCAAGGTCTTCGGCCCGACGCCGCGCAGCGAGAAAGCCGAGCTGCTCGATCTCGACGCATCGAGTCTGCGCGACGTGTCGGTGAACCTGCTGCAGAAGATCTTCACGCGCCATCCCACCCTGGAAGCCGACCTGCTGATGAAGGAGGGATCATGAACGCACCCGCCGCCCCCGCGAAGAAACCTGCCGGCCGCGCAGGACGCAACCTCGAACTGCCGGAACATCTGAAGGCCTACAAAGGCGTCTGGGTCTTTATCGAGCACGACCGCGGACATGTGCACAGCGTCTCGTGGGAACTGCTCGGTGAAGCGCGCAAACTGGCCGACACGCTCGGCAGCCGCGTGGGCGTCGCCGTGCTCGGCGGCGCGGACGAACCGCTCGAACAGTTCGCCGCGCAAGCCTTCACTTACGGCGCGGACGATGCTTACATCGTCCACGACCCGGTCTTGCACGGCTACCGCAACGAGCCGTTCACGAAGGGGCTGACCGATCTCGTCAACCGGCATCAGCCCGAGATCCTTCTGCTCGGCGCGACGTCGATGGGCCGCGACCTCGCCGGCTCCGTAGCCACGACGCTCCTGACCGGGCTGACCGCCGATTGCACCGAACTCAACATCGATCCCGCCTCGCGCGCGCTGGCGGCGACGCGCCCCACCTTCGGCGGCTCGCTGCTGTGCACGATCATGACGCTCGCGTACCGTCCGCAGATGGCAACGGTGCGCCCACGCGTGATGCCGATGCCGCCGCGTGACACCGCGCGTACCGGCAACATCGTCCAGGCAACGCTGGGGATGATCGAGACGGACATCGTTACGAGGCTGCTCGACTTTATCCCTGACGCGAGCAGCAACCGGATCAACCTGCCCTATGCGGACGTGATCGTCAGCGGCGGCAAGGGGATGAAGAACCCAGAGAACTTCAAGCTGGTGTTCGAACTGGCGAATCTGCTCGGCGGCGAAGTGGGCGCAACCCGGCCCTGCGTGCAGGCCGGCTGGGTCGAAGCGGAACGCCAGGTAGGACAGACCGGCAAGACGGTGCGGCCCAAGCTCTACATTGCCGCCGGCATCTCCGGGGCGATCCAGCACCGCGTGGGCATGGAAAGCGCGGACGTGATCGTGGCGATCAACACCGACCCGAACGCGCCGATCTTCGATTTCGCGCACTACGGCATTGTCGGCAACGCGCTGCAAGTGTTGCCCGCGCTGACGCAGGCTTTTGCGGAGCATTTGTCCCGGCGCCGCAAACAGGCTGCGTGAGGAGCGCCCCCAACCCTGTCGCTGCGCGCCATGCCCCCCGAGGGGGTATGAGAAAACTTGGGGCGGCCCGGCATTTTCTCAGGAGAATCACGATGAAAAAACCTTCACAGTTCGATGCGATCGTGGTCGGTGCCGGTCCGTCCGGCAACGCCGCCGCTTACACGATGGCCAAGGCAGGCCTGAAAGTGCTGCAGATCGAGCGCGGCGAATATCCCGGCAGCAAGAACGTGCAGGGCGCGATCCTGTACGCGAAGGCGCTCGAAGAGATCATCCCGGACTTCCGCGACGACGCGCCGCTGGAGCGCCACATCATCGAGCAGCGGATGTGGATGCTCGACGACACATCGTTTGTCGGCACCCATATGCGCAGCGAGGAGTACAACAAGCCGCCCTACAACCGCTACACGATCATCCGCGCGCAGTTCGACAAGTGGTTTTCATCGAAAGTGCGCGAAGCCGGCGCACTGCTGATCTGCGAGACCACGGTGAAGGAACTCATCATGGACGGCGATCAGGTCGTCGGTGTGCAGTGCGATCGCGAGCATGGCGATGTCTACGCGGACGTGGTGGTGCTCGCCGACGGCGTGAATTCGACGCTCGCGCGCAAGGCGGGCTTTCATGGAGAGATCGAGGCCGGCAACGTCGCGCTCGCGGTCAAGGAGATTCTCTTCATGCCCGAGGAGACGATCCGCCAGCGCTTTAACATCGGCGAGGACGACGGCGTCGTGATCGAGATGGCCGGCAGGATCACCGACGGCATGATGGGCACCGGCTTCCTTTATACCAACAAGGAATCGCTCACCATCGGCGTGGGCTGCATGCTAAGCGACTTCAAGAAAAACCCCAACCGCACGAGCCCCTACGTGCTGCTCGAAAAGATGAAGCGGCACCCGTCGATCGCACCGCTGATCGCGGGCGGCGAGATGAAGGAGTATTGCGCGCATCTGATTCCGGAAGGCGGTTTTCACGCGATCCCGCAGGTCTACGGCAACGGCTGGATGATCGTCGGCGACTCGGGTGGTTTCGTGAACGCCGCGCACCGCGAAGGCTCGAATCTCGCGATGACCACAGGGCGCCTCGCCGCCGAAACGGTGATTCACGCGAAAGCTGCGGGTCACGGCTACCGCGCGGGCACGCTCAAGGCCTACAAGGCCGCGCTCGATCAGAGCTTCGTGATGAAAGACCTGCACAAGTACCGCGACATGCCGGCCGTGCTGCACCAGAATCCGCAGTTCTTCACGACCTACCCCGACCTCGTGGCGCGCGCCGCGCGCACGATGATCACGGTCGACGGCAAGGACAAGAAAAGCAAGGAGCGCGAAATCTTTTCGAGCTTCCGCAAAGCCCGTTCGCTTGCCGGCATGGTGGGTGACGCCTACAAACTCCTGAGGGCCTTCCGATGAGCACCCTACCCGTCAACGTAGAGGACAAGCTGTTCCAGAACCGTTACCGCGTCGATGCAGGACGGCCGCACATCCGCATCAAGGATGCCGACGTCTGCCTGAGCGAGTGCAGCGCGAAGAGTTGCACCTTCGTCTGCCCCGCGTCGTGCTACAAGGCCGAAGGCAACGGCGCGGTGACGCTGATCACCGACGGCTGCCTCGAATGCGGCAGTTGCCGCATTCTCTGTACCGACCACCAGAACATCGAGTGGGACTACCCGCGCGGCGGTCACGGCATCCTGTTCAAGTTCGGTTGAGGGACACGTCATGGCAGACAGCGCAATGCTGTCGTTGTGTCAGCGAGGTGGGCTGTCCGTTGGAAGCCGATGCGATGGGGCTGGACGCGGGTCACCACGTCCAGCTACCCATCAAGACCCTCAAGCGCGGGTCGGTGCGACCGCGGTACGCGGCCGCAGCGTGGCCATGATCAGGTACATGCCGCCGCCGATCAGCACGCCGAAGAACCAGCCATAGGTATTCCACCAGACCGGCAGCAGGTTGGTGAAGTTGGGCAGGAAGGTCGAAAACACGCTGCCGACCGCCGTCGCGGCCAGTGCGTTGACGTTCCAACCGCCTTCGTAGCGGTACTCGCCGTGCTCCTGGTAGAGCGCCGCGACGTTGATGTTGCCTTTGGCGACCAGATAATAGTCCACCAGGATGATCCCGAGCAGCGGGCCCATCGTGGCGCCGATGGCGTTGACGAAGTGCGCGGCGTTGCCTTCCCACGGCGCGAACGGGTAGAGCACCAGCGCGATGACCGCGGCGATGTAGCCGCCCTTCTTGAAGCTGACCCGCTTGGGGAACACGTTGGAGATGTCGAACGCCGCCGAGACGAAATTGGCCACCACGTTGATGCCCAGCGTGGCGACTGCGAAGGTCAGCGCCGCGATGAGCGCCAGCACCCAGCTGTCGAACCTGGCTGAGATCTGCTCGGGGTGCAGCAGCACGTCGCCGTACACCTTGAACGCGGCGATGGTGGTGACGCCGGCGACCAGCGAGAACGCGATCAGGTTGACCGGCAGGCCCCACAGATTTCCTTTCTTCACGGCGTTGCGGTTCTTCGCGTAGCGCGAGAAGTCGCAAAAGTTCAGGTACAGCGCCGCGAAGTAGGTAATCCAGGTCGCGCCCACTGCCATCAGCGCCCAGAACGAGCCGGGCTCGCCGCTGACGCCGGCGTCCCTGGTCTTCTCGAGCAGCACGTTCATCGGAATGCCATGGTCGAACGAGAAGCCGCGTGCCTTGACGCAGAGGCCTATCGCCAGGATCAGCATTGCGACCCACACCGCCGGTCCGGCCCAGTCCTGGAATTTGCGCACCGTTTCCATGCCCTTCTGGATGATGAGCAGTTGCAGCGCCCAGATGATCACGTAGCAGATCACCTCCAGCCCCGAGTGGCCGAGGAAGTGCGAGCCCTTGTGGAACGCCATCAGGCTGTCGCTGCGGATCAGCAGCGCGAGCACCGCGCCCGAAGCCGCTGCCGTCTGCGCGCCGTACCAGAAGCAGGCCACCACGGCGCGCACCAGCGCCGCCAGGTTAGCGCCCCACACGCCGAAGGAGGCTCGCGCCAGCACCGGGTAAGGCACGCCGGTCTTCTCGCCGGCGTAGCCGATCAGGTTCATCAGCGCGAAGATCACCAGCGAGCCGAGCCCGATCGCCAGCACGAAGTTGATAAAGCTGCCGCACAGCAGGAACAGGCTGGCGGCGAGGTAGTAGCCCCAGAGGCTGTGCACGTCCGAGGTCCAGACGTTGAAGATGCTAAAGGCACCCCAGTTGCGCACCCTGGCGGGCGCGAGATCTTCGTTGTACAGGCCGGGAGAAGGGTTGTGAATTTCCATCTGTGATCTCCTTTGAGTTCGTGGAACTGAGGAAACACCGCCAGACGCCCCTGGGCGGCGGCGCCCCCGCGTCTGAAACAAGCTCGTATGCAAGAACTGTATGTACTTTGCCGCACAGTTATGAATGGGTTAACCCTTAATCCAGATACATGCCGGCGCAAGCCAACCGTTCGATCCCACGCACAATGAACGCAATCGCAAGTTCGTCGTTGCTGTCTATATGACCGCGCCGATCAATAAAATTGTGCGCCACTCACCGTTGCTGCGTCCGGTCCTCATCCATCAGCGGCCATTCGATTGGCGACGATGCAAGTCGCTTCATCGGCCAATGGATGCGACTGTGCCTTGTGTCCAATTCCACTCGAGCGACTGCGTTAGGGGCTAGTGGCCGAGCGGCTGCGATCGGTCTGCGCGTTCGATCCGTTCGTGAAAATGTGAAGCAGCTTAGGGTTTCCGAGCTTGTTGGCACGTATCGCCTTGGCTAGAACAAAGAGAGTTCGCCAATCAACTCCTCCTGTCAGAGTCGTCCGCGGCGACCCGAGCCCTCTCAAACAGCAATGTCACCGCGACGGGCAACACCGCCTGGCCGCCCAGCACCACCATTTGCGACGATCTCGCGTGAGGTTTGCCCTTCGCCCTGCGGAGGAGGTCATCATGCATCACAAGCAGCTAATCAGCGCATGCGTGCTCGCGGCCCTCGCGGCCGCTCCGGCGCTTGCCCAACACGAAGAACACGCCGCTGCGGAGACGGGTGGCGGGAAGTTCGGCACCGTGAAGTTCCCCACTTCATGCAGCCCTGCGGCACAAGTCCAGTTTGAGAAGGCACTGGCGATGCTGCATTCATTCTTTTACCCGTCGACGCTCAAGGCGTTCGAGGCCGTGACCCAGATCGATCCGCAATGTGCAATAGCGTACTGGGGCCTTGCGATTGCCCAGCGCCAGAATCCGCTGGTCCCGCCTTTCGACGAGGCGGCACTCAAGCGCGGCTGGGAAGCAGTGGAAAAGGGCTTGGCGCTGGATCCCAAGACCGAACGGGAGCGCGACTGGCTACTGGCAGCCGAGGCGTTTTACAAAGACTACGACAAGGTCCCCCAAAGCCAGCGGACGTTGGCGTACGAGCACGCGATGGCGCGCTTGACGCAGAAATATCCCGACGATTCGGAAGCCGCGATTTTCTACGCGCTTGCGCTCAACGAGGCCGCGCAGCCCAGCGACAAGACGTACGCTAATCAACTCGAGGCTGCAGCGATCCTGGAGAAAATCTACCGTGAGCAGCCCGACCACCCCGGGGTCGCGCACTACTTGATCCACAGCTACGACTACGCACCGCTCGCGCAACGCGGGCTGCCGTTTGCCAACAAATACGCGCAAATCGCCCCGGCGGCGCCGCACGCACTGCACATGCCCTCGCACATCTACTCGATGCTCGGCATGTGGGAACCATCCATCAAGTCGAACGAAGCGGCGCTGAAGGTAATGCAGGAAGAAGCCGCCAGAAGCTGGCCGGGCGCCACCCACCCATCGGCACCCCATTCATGGGATTTCATGGAGTACGCCTATCTACAGCTGGGCCAGGACGCGCGTGCACGACAAGTCCGTGACGACGCCAATGCTGCCACGAAATTTCCATTTGACCGAGTGGCAACCTATACCGCGCTGGCAGCCATTCCGGCACGCTACGCACTCGAGCGCGGCGCCTGGCAAGAGGCGGCCACGCTCGAGCCGCGCGCCAGCCGCTGGCCGCAAGCCGAGGCAATCACGTATTTCGCCCGCGCGCTAGGCTGCGCTCGCAGCGGGAAGGCGGACATGGTGCAGACGAATATCGACATGCTCACGCAGTTGCGCGCCAAGCTCGAACAGTCAAACCAGCCATACTGGGCCGAGCAGGTCCAGGTGCAGATCCTGGCCGCTTCGGCGTGGCTGGCGCATGCCCAGCGCAAGGACGATCAGGGGCTCGAGCAGATGCGCGCCGCGGCCGACCTGGAGGACAGCAGCGAAAAGCACGTCGCGATGGAGAACAGGCTTTACCCGATGCGCGAGCTGCTGGGCGAGATGTTGCTCGATCTGAAGCGACCTGCCGATGCGCTGAAGGAGTACGAGGCATCGATGCAAGCAACCCCCAACCGGCTGCGTGGCCTGTATGGCGCGGCGAAGGCGGCAGACCTGGCGCACGATAAACAGAAGGCGCAGCTCTACTACGGGAAGCTCGTCACGCTCACGCAAAACGCGGACACGGTCCGGCCGGAGGTACGCCTGGCCAAGCTGTATCTTGACCAGCATTAAGGCGGCCAGCATTGACCGATGCACCTTGAAAGCTGTCGTTGAGGCTTCCCCAACATCAGCCGCAATAACAGGAATAGCAAGCGCCTTTCCACCCGCCACTTAGTCTGCCTCAAGCTCCGCAAACAGCCAGTCCTGAAAGCTGCGCAGCTTCGGCAAATCCGCACGCGACTTCAACAGATTGAGCGTGTAGCCATTGACCTTCAATCCTTCGAAGCCCAGCGGCGCCACCAGCGTGCCCGTCTGCAATTCCCGTTGCACCAGCAGCAGGCTCTCGAGACACACGCCCATGCCATCGGCCGCCGCGCTGATTGCCATGAAAGAGCGGTCGAAGCGTGGGCCGCGTGTGATGTCGAGGACGATCCTCCGATACATGCGCATCCAGTCCCGCCACCCCACGAGACACCCTTCGCTATGGATCAGCGTGTGATGCCGCAGATCCGCCACGCTGCGAATCGGATGCTCGCCATTCGCAAGCCGCCGTGAGCACAGCGGCACGATGGTTTCGAGTGGCAAGTCGAGCACCATGGTGCCCGCCGGCTGCAGCCGCCGCGCGCCATAGCGGATATCGATATCGACGGATTCCTTGATCAGGTCCACCGGCGCCGACGAAGCGTTCAGGCGAACGTCGATGTCCGGATGCAACGCGCTGAAACGCGCAAGGCGCGGCATCAGCCATTGCGTCGCGAAGCTCGGCGTCGCGTGCACGGTGAGGATATCGCTCTTCTCGACCCGGCCGATGTCGCGCGTCGCCTTGTCGATGCGTGCGAACGCCGCGCCGATTTCCTCTGCGTATTGGCGGCCCGTGTCAGTGAGGATCACTGCGCGATGCACGCGATGAAAGAGCCGCACGCCCAACTGGTCCTCGAGGAGCTTGATCTGATGACTGATCGCGGAAGGCGTCACGAACAGTTCGTCTGCCGCAAGTGCGAACGACGAAAGGCGCGCAGCGGCCTCGAAGGCCTGAATGGATTTGAGTGTGACCCGGTTGTGCATCGCAGCACCTGCATGAATTCAATTCACCGATGAGCCACTTTAATTCGTTTGAGCCGATCTGTTCAAGCGGATACGCTTTTACTCACTCGCAGCGCTCTTGAAACAAGGGATTACCCGAATCTGCGAGCACGACGAAATATCCCGCCACGAACCACCTGGCGTCTGGCTTCTGACAAGCCGGGCGCTGCCAGAAGGAGACACGCGTGAATACGAGCGAAGCCGGGCGCACCGCCCAACTCGCGGAACACGCCTACCGCATCCGCCGCAATGCGCTGCTGATGGGCGAAGTACAGGGCCAGGGCTATATCGGCCAGGCGCTCGACATCGCGGACGTGCTGTCCGTCGCCTACTTTGGCGCGATGCGCTACCGCCCCGAAGATCCCGAATGGGAAGGACGCGACCGCTTCCTGCTGTCCAACGGCCACTACGCGATTGCGCTTTACGCAGCGCTCTTCGAAGCCGGCATCCTGCCCGCCGATGAACTCGAAACCTACGGCAGCGACGATAGCCGTCTGCCAATGTCGGGCATGGCGAGTTACACGCCCGGCATGGAAATGTCCGGCGGCTCCCTCGGCCAGGGTCTCACGATCGCCGTCGGCCGCTGCCTCGGTCTGAAGCGCAAGGGCTCGGACGCTTTCGTGTACACGCTCTTCTCCGACGGCGAACTCGACGAAGGCGCGATCTGGGAAGGAATCATGTCCGCTGCGCACTGGAAGCTCGACAACCTGATCGCCATTGTCGACGTGAACAACCAGCAGGCCGACGGTCCGTCGACGCAGATCATGGCGTTCGAGCCGCTCGTCGAGAAGCTCGAAGCCTTCGGCTGGTACACGCAGCGCGTGGACGGCAACGATATCGAAGCCGTCGCGCGCGCGTTCGACAACGCCCGCAATCGCGACAAGCCGCAGCCGCGCATCATCGTCTGCGATACGAAGATGGGTTGCGGCGTGCCGTTCCTCGAAGAACGCGAGAAGAACCATTTCATCCGTGTCGATGCGCATGAGTGGAAGCTCGCGCTCGAAGCACTCGACGCCGGGAGACAAGCATGAGCACCCTCGAAAAGAAGCCGCGCCTGAAAACCTCCGCGATGATCGCGTCGATTGCGTCCGAAGGCCAGGCCACGCGTTCCGCGCCGTTCGGCCACGCGCTCGCCGAACTGGCGCGCACGAAGACGAACGTGATCGGCATGACGGCCGACCTCGGCAAATACACCGACCTGCACATCTTCGCGAAGGAATTCCCCGAGCGTTACTACCAGATGGGCATGGCCGAGCAATTGCTGATGGGCGCCGCGGCGGGCTTCGCGCACGAAGGCGCACAGCCCTTCGTCACGACCTATGCCGTGTTCGCCACGCGCCGTGCGTACGACTTCATTCACCAGACGATTGCCGAAGACAACCTCGACGTGAAGATCGTCTGCGCGCTGCCGGGCCTGACGACAGGCTACGGCCCGAGCCACCAGGCGGCGGAAGACCTCGCGCTGATGCGCGCGATGCCGAACATGACGGTGATCGATCCGTGCGATGCGCTCGATATCGAGCAGATGGTGCCCGCGATCGCCGCGCACAAAGGCCCTGTGTATGCGCGTCTGTTGCGGGGCAACGTGCCCGTCGTGCTTGACGAATACGACTATCGCTTCGAGCTCGGCAAGGCGAAGCTGCTGCGCGACGGCAACGACGTGCTGCTGATCTCGTCGGGCATCATGACAATGCGCTCGCTCGAAGTCGCGGAAGCGCTCGCGGCCGACAACATCGGTGTCGGCGTGCTGCACGTGCCGACCATCAAGCCGCTCGATACCGCGACGATCCTGCGCGAAGCAAAGCGCACCGGCCGCATGGTAATCGTTGCCGAGAACCACACGGTGATCGGCGGGCTGGGCGAAGCGGTTGCGCGCACGCTGCTCGGCGCGGGCGTCACGCCACCGTTCCGGCAGATCGCGCTGCCCGACGAGTTCCTCGATGCCGGCGCACTGCCCACACTGCACGACCGCTACGGCATCTCGACGGAAACGATGTGCGACACCATCAAACACTGGCTCGGCTAGGCAACGCCGCCAGCCGCCACAACGACCCTACTGGATTCACTCATTTACTATCAGGAGAACAGCATCATGTCAGAGTCGCGTCTTCTCGACGGCAAGGTCGCCGTCATTTCCGGTGCGGCATCGCTCCGCGGTATCGGCATGGCCACCGCGCGGATGTTTGCGAAGCACGGCGCAAAGGTCGCCATCCTCGACCTCGACGCCTCGGCGGCACGCGACGCGGCGGCATCGATCGGCCCTGAGCATCGCGGCTACGCCTGCAACGTCACCGACCGGCAGGCGTGCCAAAGCGTCGTCGAACAGATCGTCGCCGACTTCGGCGCGATCGACGCGCTCATCAACAACGCGGGAATCACCCAAGCGGTCAAGCTGCTCGACATCGACTCGGAAAGCTGGGACCGTATCCTCGACGTGAACCTGCGCGGCGTGCTGTATCTTTCACAGGCCGTCGTGCCGCAGATGAAGAAGCAGAAGAGCGGTTCGATCGGCTGCATGTCGTCGGTATCGGCGCAACGCGGCGGCGGCATTCTCGGCGGCCCGCACTACTCGGCCGCGAAAGCGGGTGTGCTCGGCCTCGCAAAAGCGATGGCGCGCGAACTCGGCCCCGACGGCATTCGCGTGAACTGCGTGACGCCCGGCCTGATCCAGACCGACATTAACGCGGGCAAAATCGACGACGACAAGCGCGGCGAGATTCTCGCGGGCATTCCGCTGAACCGTCTCGGCGTACCCGACGATGTCGCGGGCGCATTCCTGTTTCTCGCGTCGCCGATTTCGTCGTACATCACGGGCGCCGTCATCGACGTGAACGGCGGCATGCTGATTCACGGTTGATGCAGTACAAGCGCGTGCGGCTGGGTCCGGCCAGCCGCACGTGTAAAACAGTGGCCGGGCACAGACAAGCGCGCCGCAGAGCGTGTCGTCGCAAAAAGACAACTACACCGATACATCACCAATCCGTATTGGAGGAGCACATCATGAGAACCCGCTCGATCATCCGCAGCGGCATAAACCGACGCACGTTCCTGAAAGCGAGCGCGAGCGTTGCCGCCGCCGCACCGCTCTGGGGCTTGTCGCCGCGCCGCGCATCGGCCGCCGACTTCTCGTACAAGCTCGCGACCGGCCAGGACCCGACGCACCCGGTCAACGTCCGCGCGCAGCAGGCGTGCGACAAGATTCGCGCCGCGACGGGCGGCAAGCTCGACATCAAGGTCTTCCCCGCGAACCAGCTCGGCTCGGATACCGATCTGCTGTCGCAGGTGAGAAGCGGCGGTGTCGAGTTCTTCAATCAGGCCTCGTCGATTCTCGCGACGCTTGCGCCCGCCGCAGGCATCGTCAACACGGGCTTTGCGTTCCCCGACTACGACACCGTGTGGAAAGCGATGGACGGTGATCTCGGCGGCTACATCCGCTCGCAGATCGAAAAGACGGGCATCGTCACCGTGTCGCGTCCGTGGGACAACGGCTTCCGTCAGGTGAGTTCGTCGACGCGCGTCATCAAACAGCCGGAAGACCTGAAGGGCTTCAAGATCCGCGTGCCGCAGGCGCCGATGCTCACGTCGCTCTTCAAGGCGCTCGGTGCCGGCCCTGCACCGATCAATTTCAATGAGCTGTATTCGGCGCTGCAAACGGGTGTCGTCGAGGGACAGGAGAACGCGCTTCCCATCATCGCGACAGCCAAGCTCTACGAAGTGCAGAAGTCGATCAGCCTCACGTCGCACGTGTGGGACGGCTACTGGATTCTCGGCAATCGCCGCGCGTGGGAAAAACTGCCCGCCGACATGCGCGCCATCGTCACGCGCGAATTCGAGGCGGCGGGGATGCTGCAACGCGCGGACATCGCGAAGCTGAACGGCACGCTGCGCAATGACCTGAAGGCCAAGGGCATCAACATCGTCGATGTCGATCGCCAGTCGTTCCGCGATGCCTTGCGCAAAACGAGCTTCTATAGCGACTGGAAAGCGAAGTATGGCGACCAGGGCTGGAGCCTGCTCGAAAAGTACGTCGGAAAACTGGTATGAACACCATGCACACCGTTACTTTCCCTCATCCGTCGCCGCGCCGTATCGCCGGCGCGATCGATACCGTGCTCGGGCACATCGTGGAGATTCCGGCTGCGCTGCTGGTGGTTGCTGAAATCTTCGTGCTGCTGGCGGGCGTGACGAGCCGCTATCTGCTGCACACGCCGCTCGTCTGGTCCGATGAACTCGCGTCGATGCTGTTCCTGTGGCTCGCGATGCTCGGCGCCGTGGTCGCCTTGCGGCGCGGCGAGCATATGCGGATGACAGCGCTCGTCGGCAAGGCGTCGCCTTCCGTGCGCGCGTTTCTCGACGTGGTGGCCATCGCCGCGCCGCTCGCCTTCCTGCTGCTGGTGATCGGCCCCGCTGTCGACTTCGCGCAGGACGAAGGCTTCATCACGACGCCCGCGCTCGACATCTCGAATGCGTGGCGCGCGGCGGCGCTGCCGGTCGGCTGCGCGTTGATGCTTGCCGTCGCGTGTCTGCGCCTGATCCGCACGGCCAACTGGCAAATGACGGTCGCCGCGCTCGCGCTGGTGGCCGCGATTGCGGGCGGCTTCGTCGCGGTGAGTCAGCTGCTGCACGATCTGGGCAACGTGAACCTGCTGATCTTCTTCGTGGGCCTCGTCGCGTTGTGCGTGCTGTCCGGCGTGCCGATCGCATTCTCGTTCGGGCTCGCAACGTTCGGTTATCTCGCGCTGACGACGAGCACGCCGCTTAGCGTCGTCGTCGGCCGCATGGACGAAGGCATGTCGCATCTGATCCTGCTGTCGGTGCCGCTCTTCGTGTTCCTCGGGCAACTGATCGAGATGACGGGCATGGCCAACGCGATGATCGCCTTCCTCGCGAGTCTGCTCGGCCATGTGCGCGGCGGGCTGTCGTATGTGCTGGTCGGCGCGATGTATCTGGTGTCGGGCATCTCCGGCTCGAAGGCCGCCGACATGGCAGCTATCGCACCCGTGCTGTTCCCGGAGATGAAGGCGCGCGGCGCCAAGCCTGGCGATCTGGTCGCGCTGCTCGCCGCCACCGGCGCACAGACCGAGACCATTCCGCCGAGTCTCGTACTGATCACGCTCGGCTCGGTGACGGGCGTGTCGATCTCCGCGCTCTTCACGGGCGGCATGCTGCCAGGCATCGTGCTCGCCATCACGCTGTGCGCCGTCGTCTGGTGGCGCTACCGCAGCGACGATTTGTCGGGCGTGCGTCGCGCAACGCGCGGCGAGGTGCTGCGCAAACTGGCTATCGCCACGCCCGCGCTTGCGCTGCCGTTCGTGATTCGCCTCGCCGTTGTCGAAGGCGTCGCGACGGCGACCGAAGTGTCCACGATCGGCATCGCGTATGCAGTGCTCGCGGGCCTGCTGATCTATCGACGCTTCGAATGGGCGCGCCTGAAGCCGATGCTGATCGACACGGCCGCGCTGTCCGGCGCGATCCTGCTGATCATCGGCGCGGCAACGGGCATGGCATGGGCGCTCACGCAGTCCGGCTTCTCGGGCCAGCTCGCGCAGACGATGGCAGCCCTCCCCGGCGGCACCGCGATGTTCATGGCCGCGTCGGTGCTCGTGTTCGTCGTGCTCGGCAGCGTGCTCGAAGGCATTCCCGCCATCGTGCTGTTCGGCCCGCTGATGTTCCCGATCGCCCGGCACATGGGCATTCACGACGTGCACTACGCGATGGTCGTGATCCTGTCGATGGGCGTGGGTCTGTTCGCGCCGCCGTTCGGCGTCGGTTACTACTCGGCGTGCGCGGTGAGCCGCATCCATCCTGACGAAGGCATGAAGCCGATCGTCGGCTATATCGCGGCGCTGGTGATCGGCCTGATCGTGGTCGCCGCCGTGCCCTGGATTTCGATCGGGTTCCTGCACTGACGCACTGCGCTGCGTCTGGCAACCGACGCAGCGCCCTTTCCACTATCCATTTTTTTCACTCAAGCGATAGCCGCCGCCTGACGGGCGCAGCGGCAAGGAGAAGTCATGTCCGCACTCATGCCGTTGCGCGAAACGCTGCCGCTCGCCAACGCGATCCGCTTTCTAGCCATCGACGCCATCGTGCGCGCCGGCGAAGGACATCAGGGCGTGCCGCTCGGCATGGCCGAAATCGCGACGGCGCTGTTCACGCAGCATATGAAGTTCAACCCCGCCGATCCGCAGTGGCCCGACCGCGACCGCTTCGTGCTGTCGAACGGACACGGCTCGATGCTGCTCTATGCGCTGCTGCATCTGACGGGATATGCGCAGTTCGGCATCGACCAGATCAAGACCTTTCGCGAGATGGGTTCGCATTGCGAAGGCCATCCAGAATTCGATCCGGCCGCTGGGATCGAAGTGACGACGGGGCCGCTCGGACAAGGCATCGCGAACGCGTTCGGCATGGCCGTCGCAGAGGCTTATCTGAATGCGAAATTCGGTCCCGGCATCGTGAACCACTACACGTATGCATTCGTCGGCGATGGCTGTCTGCAGGAAGGCGTCGGCCAGGAAATGATTTCGCTTGCGGGGCATCTGAAGCTCGGCAAGGTGATTCTCTGCTGGGACGACAACCGCATCACCGATGACGGCAGCACGTCGCTGTCGATCAGCGAGGACGTGAGCGAACGCTTTCGTGTCGCCGGCTGGCATGTGATCGAAGTCGACGGACACGATATGGAGACTGTTTCAGCAGCGCTGGCGGAAGCGAAACGCGATCCGCGTCCGTCTATGCTCGCCTGCCGCACCGTCATCGGGCGCGGCATTGCACGCCTGCAGGGGCAACGCGGCGGACACAGCGGCAAACTCTTGGAAGCCGATGCGGACGTGGCGCGCAACGAACTCGGCTGGCCGCATGCGCCGTTCGAAATCCCGCACGACGTACTCAAGGCATGGCGCGCCGCCGGCCGAAGCAGCGAAAACGAATATCGCGCATGGCACGAACGTCTGGCCGCATTGCCCGACGATGCGCGCGCCGAATTCGAGCGCATTCAGGCAGGCCGCCTGCCCGAGGGCTGGCAGCACGTGCTTGACGACTATCGCAAGCAGGCTGTCGAACGCGGGGAAGCCCAGGCGGGCATCATGATTTCTGCCGAGATCAACGATCTGCTCGCGCTATTGCCGGAACGCATGGTCGGTTGCGCGGACCTCGAAGCGCCGACCAGCCACAAGCGCAGCCTGCATGCGTTCACCGCCGAGCATCGCAGCGGCGCATACGTGCACTGCGGCGTGCGCGAGCATGTGATGGGCGCGATGGCGAACGGCATGGCTGCGCACGGCGGCGTGATACCGCTTGCCGTCACTTACCTCGCCTTCTCCGACTATGAGCGGCCCGCCATGCGTATGGCCGCGCTGATGGGCCTACCCGTGAAGTTTGTATTCAGTCACGATTCGATTGGCGTCGGCAAGAACGGGCCGACGCATCAACCGGTGGAGATTCTTGCATCGTTGCGCGCGATGCCGAACATGTATGTGTTCCGTCCCGCCGATGCCGTCGAAGCCGCCGAATGCTGGGCGCTCGCGTACGAACATCGCAGCGGGCCGAGCACGATGGTGTTCGCGCGGCAGACGCTGCCGCTCGTGCGCACGCGTCATAGCGCCGACAATCTGTGCGCACGTGGCGGCTATGTGCTTGCCGAGGCCGAAGGCGGCAAGCGGCGTGTCACGTTGCTCGCGACAGGGTCGGAAGTCGCGCTCGCCGTCGCTGCGCGCGCACAGCTACAAAAGGAAGGCGTGCCGACCGCCGTCGTTTCGCTGCCGTGCTGGGCGTTGTTCGACGAGCAGGACCGCGGGTATCGCGACGCGGTGCTCGGCGTGAATACCGTGCGCGTCGGCATCGAAGCCGCCGTGCGCTTCGGCTGGGACCGTTATCTCGGCGAGCGCGGCGGTTTTGTCGGCATGACGGGATTTGGCGCGTCGGGGCCGGCCGATGCCTTGTACGAGCACTTCGGCATCACGCCGGCGCATATCGTCGCAGAAGCGCGGCGTCATTTCTAATCCGCTTCAATCCGCTCAACAGGATCCAGCATGCAAAAGATCGTCTTTCTCGACCGCGCCACACTCGCACCGCAAATCAGGCTGCCGCGCCCGGCGTTCGAGCACGAACTCGTCGAATACGACCATACGCGAGCCGGTCAGGTCGCCGCGCGCCTCGATGGCGCAACCATCGCGATCACAAACAAGGTGCCAATAACTGCCGACGTATTCACGAAGCTGCCGGCATTGAAGCTGGTGGCCGTCGCGGCCACGGGCACCGATTGCGTCGACAAGGACGCATGCAAGAGGCATGGCGTCGCGGTTTCGAACATTCGCGGCTACGCGATGAATACCGTGCCCGAGCATACCTTTGCGTTGATGCTCGCACTGCGGCGCAATCTGATCGCGTATCGCGATGACGTGCTGAACGGGGAATGGCAGAAATCCGGGCAGTTCTGTTTCTTCAATCACGCGATTCACGACCTGGGTGGCATGACGCTCGGGATCATCGGCGAAGGCGTGCTCGGCCAACGCGTCGCGGAGATTGCGAAGGCGTTCGGCATGCATCCGCTGTTCGCGGCGCACAAGGGGCGCGAAGGGCTCGGACCGCTCTATACCCCGTGGGACGAAGTGCTCGCGACAAGCGACATTATCACGATTCACAGCCCGCTTACGCCGCAAACGCGCGGCATGCTAGCGATGCCGGAATTCCATGCTATGAAGCGAAAGCCGCTCATCATCAATACGGCGAGAGGCGGGCTTGTGGATGAAGAGGCGCTGGTGCGGGCGCTTGACGACCAGTTGATCAGTGGCGTGGGGTTCGATGTATTGGCGAGTGAACCTCCGGATGCCAATAATCCGTTGATGCGGATCGCGGGGCTGCCGAACGTGATCGTGACACCGCATGTGGCGTGGGCTTCGGACGAGGCGCAGCAGAGGTTGGCGGATCAGCTGATGGAAAACATTGGCAGCTTCGTGCGCGGGGAGTCGGTGAATAGGGTTGTTTGAGGGGACCCCGACAGCGATTTCAGCTGATCGAACGAATACTTCGTCGCCTTCCCCTCATGGTCCTCATAAATGAGGGCAAGGCGCCCGCTACCGTCGGCCGACTTGTCGCAGGCGTCCACACCGATGTTGTAGTTTGCAGGGATATTCCACGCAAAGTCCGCTGTAACACTCTCGTACGTCTGTCCTTCTAGCTTCATCTCCGCCCCCAACCATCAAAGTACCTCTGTGCTTAGTCCTGGAGCCCTTTAGGCGGTTCGTAGCGAGGGAACCCGTTATATTCGGTGATTCGCTCAGCGTTGGCGAGCGGCCAGGAATGTCGGGCGTTGGGAACCCCGCCGTCCACGCGGATCACTGTACCGTTAATGAAGGCCGAGGCCTCCGAGAGTAGGAAAACCGCAGCGCTCGCGAGTTCAGATTCGGTACCAAAACGTTGAAGCGGCACTTTATGCTTCAGTTGGCGAAGCAATGCCTGGTATTCTTCGTTATAGCTGTCCATGCCTGCGGAGGCGATCCACCCCGGCGCCACGGCGTTCACCCGAACGCCGGCATGCCCCCATTCACAGGCTGCCGTCTCGGTCAAATTCCAAACACCCGCCCGTGCGGCGCCCGAATGCCCCATCCCGGGCATGCCCCCCCAAATATCCGCGAGCATATTCACGATCGCACCGCCGTGACCCGCCATCCATTGGGTAAAGCACTCGCGCGACATGAGGAATGTCCCATGCAGGTTGTTACGCACTACAGCGTCCCAGCCATTCAGCGAGATTTTTTCCAGCTTTGCCGGGAATTGTCCACCGGCACAGTTAAACAGGCCATCGATGTGGCCGAAGTCCGCGAGAGCCGCCGCAACCGTCTGTTTCACGCTGGCTTCATCGCGAATATCGCAAGCATATAAGCCGATTCGGTCCGCACTTTCCGGATAGTCCACATTAAGCTCGTCACGAACCGCAGTCAGTTTGTCCGGATTCCGTCCGACCATGATCAGCGTCGCGCCCAGCGAGGTAAGCTCATGCGCCGTGCAGCGACCAAGGCCACTTCCGGCACCGGTTACCATCACAACTTTTCCATCAAACAGGCCCGGTCGAAACACCGAACGGTAGCGGGCACTGACTGATTCATTTACGCGGTCCTTCATATCGTCTCTCCGAATTGGCGATGCGGGCGCCCGGCCTTTGCTGCCGACTGTTCCGTAAAAAGGAACTCCGTGAATCGGCTGCAGGTGCAATCAAGTTGCTCGATCACAGTCCGAACTTTGCTTGCAAATTAGTACCTTCAAAGACCTGAAATACGAGAAATTAATTCCATAGTTTGCAGCGCGTCTCTGCCTTGGTGGTAAAGGCCTGCTCGCCAGGGATAGTGGCTCGGCAGGCGTTTTAACCCGCATCAGATACATATCGTGAATCATGCTTCCGTCTGGGCGGATATCCGCCGCTGACTGCATCGGGTCAGGCCAGGTTGAACGGCAACTGGCGCTGCGGCTTGCCGGTCAGCCGTGCGATGGCGTTGGCAAACGCCGGCGCCAGCGGTGGCATGCCGGGCTCACCCATGCCGGTGGGTGCATCGGCGCTGGGCACGATGTGGACATCGAACTCCGGTATGTCGGTGATGCGGGCCACGGTGAAGTCGCCGAAGTTGCTCTGCTGCACTTCACCGTCCTTCAATGTGATGGCGGCGCCAGGCAGACACATAGACAGCCCCATGACCGCCGCGCCCTGCACCTGGGCCTCGACACTGCGCGGGTTCACGGCCAGGTTGCAATGCACCCCGCCGGTGACGCGATGCAGCACCGGATGCCCCTCTTGCACCGAGGCCTCCACTACATAGGCCACCACCGAGTCGAAGGACTCGTGCACGGCCACGCCCCAGGCGCGGCCGCTGGGCAACTGCTTCTTGCCATAACCGCTCTTGTCGACCGCCAGTTGCAGCGCGGCACGGTGGCGCGGGTGCTTGTCGCCGAACAGGCGCATGCGGTAAGCCACCGGATCCTGCCTGGTCGCGCGCGCGATATCGTCAAGCAAAGTCTCCATCACGAAGGCAGTGTGGGTGGAACCCACGCTGCGCCACCACAGCACGGGCACGTTGGGCGTGGGGTGGTGCACGGTCAGGCGCATCGGCAGCGGGTAAGGACCGCGCATGCCCTCTGTGGCTGTGGCGTCGACGCCGTTCTTCACCTGGAATTGCTCGAATACCGTGCCTGACGTGATGGACTGCCCGACGATGACATGGTCCCAAGCCAGCACGTTGCCGCGCTCGTCGAAGCCGATGCGTGCGCGGTGCAGATGCATCGGGCGATAGTAGCCGCCCTTGATGTCGTCCTCGCGGCTCCAGAGCGTACGCACCGGCACGTTCAGGCTAGCGGCGCGAGCGGCCTTGGCGACTTCACAGGCCTCGACCACGTAGTCGCTCGTGCCCACGAAACGCCGGCCAAAGCCGCCGCCCGCCATCTGCACGTGCATCTTCACCTGCTCGGGCTTGAGACCCAGCGCGCGCGAGGCCGCGACACCGTCCAGACCTGGACACTGGGTGCCGACCCACAGATCGGCGTGCCCGTCCGATAGCTGGACAGTGCAGTTCAGCGGCTCCATCGGCGCGTGGGCCAGGTAGGGGAACACGAACTCGGCTTCCAGCTCGTGCGGGGCAGTGGCCAGCGGTGCCATATCGGCGTCGAACTGGCGCGGGCCGGGGCGAGCGGCCAGCTCGCGGTACTGGGCCAGCAACTGTTCGCTGTTCACCTTCTCCACCGAGGCCGTGTCCCACTGCAGCTTCAGCGCATCGCGTCCCTGCTTCGCCGGCCAATAGCCGTCGGCCAACACGGCCATCCCTTCGCCACCGCGGTCCAGCGGTACGCGCAGCACTGCCTTCACTCCCTTGATGGCGCGCGCGGCGCTGTCGTCCACCGTGGTCAGTCGCGCGCCGAACACGGGCGGATGCGCCACCACGGCGGTGAGCTGACCGGGCAGGTGTGTATCGATGCCGAAGTCCTGACGTCCGCTGCTCTTGGCACGCGCATCGAGGCGTGTGGTGGGGCGGCCGATGATGCGGAAGTCCGTGGGGTTCTTTAGCGTGACCTTCTCGGGCACGGGCAGCGCCATCGCGGCCTCGGCCAGTTCGCCGTAGGTCAGCTTGCGACCGCCCGGGCCCAGCACCGTCCCGGCTTGCGTGCGCAGCGCGGCAACGTCCACGTTCCAGCTCGCTGCCGCCGCGGACAGCAACATTGCCCGGGCACGCGCGCCAAGCTCGCGGTACTGCGTGAAGCTGTTCTTGACCGAATGGGAACCGCCGGTGAGGTGAATGCCGAAGAGCGGGTCAACGTAAGCAGCGTCGTTCGAACCGTGCTGGCTGCGCACCAGATTCCAGTCCGCGTCGAGCTCCTCGGCCAGGATCATCGGCAACGCAGTCTGCACGCCCTGGCCGAACTCCAGCCGGTTGACCGTCACCGTGACCTCGCCATTCGGGGAGATCTGCACGAAGGCCGATGGCTGTTGCGTTGGCTTCAGGGCGCTGGCCGCCTGGCCGTTGCCGGTGGTTTGGCCAATGGCCAGGTAGGGAAACACGCCAAGCGCCAGTCCGCCGGCACCCGCCAGCTTCAGGAAGCTGCGGCGCGGCAGCGTGGCGGCTTCGTCGGCTTGGCCCCGGGTCAGCAGGCGCTGCAGCGCGCGCGGCATTTCGCTGTAGTCGAAATTGGGCAACATGGCGGTTCCTTCAAGCGAGGGCCCTGGCGGCGTCGGCCACCGCGGCGCGGATGCGGGCGTAGGTGCCACAGCGGCATATGTTGCCGGCCATGGCCGAGTCGATCTCGGCGGCGGTAGGTTGCTTGCCGCGGGGCAGCGACTTCAGGAACGCCGTGGCGCTCATGATCTGGCCGCTTTGGCAGTAGCCGCACTGCGCTACATCGTGCTTGACCCACGCTGCATGCACGGCGGCGCCGACTTTGTCGCTGCCGTCGGTGGTGGCTTCGATGGTGGTGATCTGCCTGCCCTCGGCCGCCGAGATCGGCGTAATGCAGGAGCGGATGGCCTGCCCGTCCAGGTGCACCGTGCAGGCGCCGCACAGCGCGGCGCCGCAGCCGAACTTCGTGCCGGTCATGCCCAGCGTGTCGCGCAAGGCCCAAAGAATGGGGGTGTCCGGGGGGACGTCGACCGTGTGCTCACGACCGTTGACGTGGAGCGTGCTCATGATGGGTCAGTCCTTCGCAGGTGAGGTGTGTCGTGGCAAGGGCAACTCGCCTCGCGATCAGAAGCTGCCGTCCGTCGACCTCGAAAGCGCCTCGAAGGCGTGCACTGCCTTCAATCGAGCCTCCACAGCCGGCCCGACCGCCGCCAGTGCATCGCTTCCGGCCACGAACACTCTGGGCGGAGTGTCCATGCCCACAAGCTTTACCAGCACCTGGCCGAGCTTGTCCGGATCGCCTGGTTGCCTGCCGGCGTAGAGAGACCACATCGCCTCGGCGCTGACCTCGGCGGCTGCGTAATCGTCGATCCGTTTGTCCGGCCACTTGGCGTTGGCTGCGTCCAGCAGATCCGTGCGGAAGAATCCAGGCTCGACCACCGTGATCTTGATCCCGAACTTTCCGACCTCCTCAGCCACAGCGAGCGAAAGACCCTCCACGGCGAACTTGCTCGCACTGTAGGCGCCGCAGTGCATCAGGCCGACAGCGCCTGCCACGGAACTGACGTTGATGATGTTGCCTGAGCGCTGCTTGCGCATGACCGGCAGCGCTGCCCGCATCACGTTGCTCACGCCCCAGAAGTTCGTCGCGAACAGCTGTTGAATGTCCTGCGTTCCCAATTCCTCGAAATTGCCCAGAAGGCTGTAGCCGGCACTGTTCACGACTACATCGATACGACCGAACTTTTTTTGCGCTTCGTCCACCACGGTCGTTGCCTGGGCCTCGTCGGAGACGTCCAGCCGGCGAACCTCCAGGTTCTCGCCGGCGAGGTCGCGCAAGGCATTGCGCACTTTCTCCAGGTTCCTGCCCGTGGCGACGACGCGATCACCAGCTTTCAACGCGGCCCTAGCCGTGCCGGTGCCGATACCGCTCCCTGCACCCGTGATAAACCAGACCTTGCTCATGCTCGATCTCCTTCCGTTCCTTTTCAATGCCCTCCACTCTAGGCAGATCGATTGAGAAGAAAAACACCCTAGTACTGAATACCGTTTGAAGATATTCTTCAAAGAATGAGACTCAACCAGCTTGATGGACTGCTCGCATTCTGGAAGGTCGCAGAGCACCGCGGGTTCTCTGCCGCCGCGGCAGCGCTCGAGGTCTCGCCTTCTGCGCTCAGCCAGGCGATCCGCCATCTGGAGGCCCGGCTCGGCGTCAGGCTTCTCAACCGGAACACGCGCAGCGTCAGCCTCACTGAAGCCGGACAGGCATACCTGACCCGGATTGGGCCGGCGTTGAGCGACGTGCTAGAAGCCGGAGAGCAGCTTCATGAGCTTCAGGGCCGGCCATCGGGCGTCCTGCGCATCAACGCAGCGCGAATCTCGACCGCCATGGTCCTCCAGCCGCTGTTGGCCGGGTTCCTGAAAGCCTACCCGGACGTCCAGGTCGAGCTGACCAATGATGAGGGCTACGTGGACATCGTCGAAAGAGGGTTCGATGCAGGCGTTCGAATGGGGGAGAGTGTCCAGAAGGACATGGTGGCCCTGCCTCTCGGTGGCCCGGTTGCGGTATCCATCGTTGGATCGCCCGAGTACTTCAAGGAGCATCCCGTTCCACAGCACCCCTCCGATCTGGTACACCACAACTGTGTGCGGTTCAGGTTTTCAGGCAGCGGGGCCATTCACAAGTGGGAGCTCGAGGTCGACGGCCGTATCGTCGAGTACGAGATCAGCGGCAATCTCACGATCAGCGACTCATTGTTCTCGGTTGAGGCTGCGCTGGATGGGATTGCACTGGCGTACACGTTCGAGCAGCTCGCGCTTCCTCACATCCGGGCCAGGAAGTTGAAACGCGTCTTGAGCAGCTTCTCACCGACGTTTCCCGGGTTCTACCTGTACTACCCGAGCAGGCGGCAGCAGCCTGCCAAGCTGAAGGCTCTGGTGAACTACGTACTGGCGCATTCCAGTCCCGAGACGATTGGAATGTCAGCGACCGTGCCCGCTACAGACGTGTAGTAGTACGTCCATTTTTTCGGTGACCAAAAGTCTGCGTCGGACCGATAAGTTCCGGACGAAGGTTGGCATCGCGCGACCATTAGACGGTGGAAAAAACCGCCGACTGTACCGACGGCCATTCGAATCAGGATGCAAAATTCGAATGGCCGGTTTGCCCCAATCAATGGTCAACCGTTACACGAACGTGATCGGCCGCTTGTGGCCGTCTGTTGCCTGTCGTTGCCACGGCATCCGATCCCTTTCAAGAGCGGGCACAAGCGGCCTGCTATTACGGCTTTCATGGTTGCAATGGGGCTACACTGAAAGAGCAATCGAAGCAGGAGAAAGCCATGACAAACTCTGACCCTACAAGCACCTTCCGAGGGCTGCCGCTTACCGCGGAACAGGACGCGGAAGTAAGACACTACATAAAGGTCCGAACGCAGCGTGGCCTGCCGTGGGATACGTCTGAACTGAACGCGATGCTCAAAGACATGCTGCAGCCCCCAGGTGACGGCAACGACGAACCCGATGCCCCGGCAGACGAAACGAAAGCTGCCGCCGAGCGCGCAATGGCGTCGGTTGACGAAGCGATGGAACCCATCGAGGCGAGCGAGGAACGGAATGCGGCCATGGAGTCGGAAAGCATGAAAGGGCCCAAGCGATAGAACGGCAAGCAATAACGACGCTTGCTTCCTGGCAGCACCGATACGGGGGCGATTACGACGCGTACCTCATGGGTGCGGTGCGCAGATTTCCACACTTGAGCGGGTGTCGTCGGTCCCCATAACGATAGGGCTCCACGACGTCTCCGTTGAACACAAGGGGGCCGAACATGCGGCTGATCGAACCGGATGAACACAAAGACTTTCTAGCGACCCTGGAGCGCAGTGGTTTGGCAGAAAGCGATTTCGCTCTTCTGGAAACAGATACGACGGACCCGAAAGGTGACGAGAACCTTGGTCTACAGGGCTACGTCACCATAGCCCGGCTATCGACGCAGGTTACGAAGGAATACGTGATCGGCGACGAAAGCGATTGGCTACAGCATTTCACGAAAGATCTCGAAGCGGGCGTCTTCAACAGGCCGGAATGAGAGTTCGAATGCTATCGAAGTGCAGGTGAAAGATGACTTGGCCACGCGGGTACTCGGACAAAAAGCGGCATATTCAAGCCGCACTCGGCAGAACAGCTTCGTCTCCGGCCCACCGGCTGCGTCTGGCAGGGTTGCGGCCGTCGGCACCGACGGCCCTCGACCCAAGACGGCCGGCCGGCGAGTGGCTACTATGCGTCCGGTCTTCGGCCGAACACCGGACGTTGAGGTCCGTATAAACGCTGCTAGACTGCGGACGAAGCACCCCCGCACAGAACTCCAACCATTCGGCATAGTGACATGACTGAATTCCCTCTAACGTTTATCAGCCAGACCGAATGGGAAGGCTGGTTAGGGCAAAACGGCGGCACTTCGACCGGAGCATGGCTGCGCCTAGCGAAAAAAGGCGCCGAGCAGCCAACCGTAACGTACGAACAGGCGTTGGAAAGCGCCCTCTGCTATGGCTGGATTGATGGTCAAAAACAGGCCGAGAGCGAGAAATACTGGTTGCAACGCTTCACTCCACGCTCCGCAAAAAGCATCTGGTCCAAACTTAACAAAGACAGGGCTGAAGCGCTAATTGCCGCAGGCAGAATGCGCCCACCTGGCATGAGGCAGATCGAGAAAGCTAAGAAGGACGGCCGCTGGGAGGCAGCTTACACGTCGGCCGGTAACTCGATAGTGCCGGGCGACCTACAGGTAGCCTTGGACGCAAATCCGGGAGCCAAGACGTTTTTTTCAACACTGAATAGCCGCAACCGCTATGCCATCCTGTTTCGCGTACAGAATGCCAAAAAGCCAGAAACACGGGCGCGTAAAATCGAGGAGTTCGTCAACATGCTGAACCGTGGCGAAGCCTTCTATCCCTAGATCCTTTCACTTCTGACGGAAATTTTGCCGAATGGACATGTAACCTCTAATGACCGCTTCGGCCGAGCAGTCATCATTCGCGGGTACACGCCCGAGGGGCCGCTCCTGGCCGGTCCCTGCCTGACGACGATCGACAGCACGCGACCCTGAGCGGCCGTTGAGCTTCACGGCGGCTGAACGACGGCTTCTTGCGGTTCAGGGGACATTGGGAGCCAAAAACTTGCGGGGGGAGCCGGGCTGCCTCTCCCCCCGCCGGGAACGCGCCAGTACGTTCACGATTGCCCGTGGACGACAATGCGCAGGTCGTGCCTTGCATCAGCGTTGAGCGGATCTACTTCCGGACCAACACAGTTTTCGGATTGGTGAAGAGCTGCCGGCCTTCAAAGCCATGTTCCGTGCCAAGGCCGGATTGCTTGTGGCCTCCGAACGGAATATCGACGCCTTGGGTGTGGATTTCATTCACCCGTACCATACCCGTCTCCAGACGATTCGCGACAGCAGCTGCTGCCTTCGTGCCGCGACCCCACACCGAACCGCACAATCCAAAAGGGCTGTTGTTTGCACGCGCGATCACATCTTCCACATCGTCATAAGCGATGATTGGAACAATGGGACCGGTAATAGCATTTCCGGCAGGCTTTCAAGTTCTTCAGAGCCGCGTAAAGTTTAGGCCCGTGCCATGGAACCGGCAGCGAGTCGCTTGCGCCAAGCGATCCAGCCGACAACAATCGACAGTGTCGCCACGACAAGCGGCGCCACCCCATGCCCGTATTCGCCGTGGAGTGCGACGGTCGCGAGCGCAGCCAACATCACGGTGCAGCCGAGCGCCGAGCCCCACAGCCGCGTCCGTGCCCGCGCCAGCAGGACGGCGGTCATGAGTTCCAGCGAACCGGTCACGAAATGGAACCAGTGCGGATATCCCCACTTCAGGTATTCCTCAATGATGGATCGCGGGCCGACGATGTTGCTGAGCGATCCCACGACGAAAAAAGCGGCGAGAACCAAAGGTAATACTTGGCGCCAGGAAATCTTGGAGAGCCGTCCGGTGCCGCCCGTTGCACCCAAAATAAAAACCTTCATGTTAGACCTCGATCTTTCTTGGTGTGAATGCCGCAGTTCATGGCGTAGCGGCCTTGTGGGCCGCCGCAAAGACGTCGCGAGGCGACGTCGTGCCCGCGACATGCTCCGTACCCTCGACGCCGAGGTCCATCCAGCCCGCGTTGACGGCCTCGAACATCGCTTCGGCCGGTCCGGTCTGCCCCTTCGGGATGCCGAACTGTTCGAACGCTGCCGCCCACCCGACCCGCGGGATGGCAAAGGCCTTGACGTCGCGCTGCATGACTTCGCCCAGTTGAGCCGCGACTTCATCCGCGCTGACCATCGAGCCAAGCTCGACGACGCGATGCCCGGACCACGCCGGCCCGGTCAGCAGCGTCGCCACCTCGGCGCCGATATCGTCGGTCGCGACCATGGTCGATTTCCGACTCGTCGGGTTGTAGTAGACGGGGAGCGTGCCGCCCTGGGCAACGTGCAAGCCGTAAAGGAAGTTTTCGAAAAACCCGCCGGCTCGCACATAGGCGGTCGGCAATGTCAGGTGGCGAAATCCTTGCTCCAGAAGCGACAGGGCCGTGATCATCCCCAGCCCGCCGGTTCTGTTCGCACCCATCGACGAGAGCACAACCACCCGCGGCGGCGCTGCCTTGGTCAGCGCCTCGACATAGTTCGCGATCACGCTCTTTGCTTCTTTGAAATCAGGCGAGGGTGCCCAGACAGCCGGCAGCATGACAAATGCACCTTTGACCCCTTCGAGCGCCCGTTCGACGGCGGCCGCATCATTCCAGTCGCCGTCGACCAGTTCCACACCTTGATCCGCCCAATTCGTCGCCTTCTCGCGATTGCGGACCATTGCGCGTACTTTCTTACCTTGCGCCAACAGATGTTGGGCCGTTGCGCCGCCCACGCGTCCCGTAATTCCCATTACCAAAAACATGTGTTTCTCCTGAAATTAGTATTGCCTTTAAACGCCAACTCGCGATCGGGAGATTCATCCAAATACGCTGTTGTTGGAAAGAATGATGTCGCCCAACCCATCGATGGAGATGATCAGCAGGCGCTCGACTCTGGCAAAAGCCGCGGCGAGCGTGGTTGGATCGTTGAAATCTGCTTTAACCTTCGCGGCGAAGCGGCTCAATTTCTGCGGGCTGCGGCTGGATGCGGTGATATTGGAATCTCCGGCTTCCATCAGCAACTTCACAACACGGCGGCCCAGATGCCCGCCAGAGCCTGGGTATAGAAGGCGGGCGGGAACAGGGTCTGACATGAGAGCTCCTTAAGGAATGGTCTATGTTTGAGGGCAGGTCTATCATAGAGACCTATGCCTCGCGCCGTAAGGAGGCAGTTTTTTGTTACCAGAAGAGTTAAAGGGAACCCGAATGAGCACCGCACAGAATGCGATCGAGAGATTCAGCCGATATCAACGTCAATTGAGCGACGCCCAGTCCGCACACTGCGCGGTTCGCGACGTGCTCGACCGCATCGGCGACAAATGGAGCATGCTCATGATCATGGAACTCGCGACGCGATCGCAGCGCTTCAGCGAGCTTCACCGGGCCATCCCTGACATTTCCAAGCGCATGCTTACTCAGACACTCCGCGATCTGGAGCGCGACGGACTAATCACCCGCCATGTTTTTCCCACCAGGCCGCCGACCGTCGAATATCGTCTGGCCCCGCTAGGCCAATCCCTATTGGACCCGATGGCGGCCCTCATCGATTGGGCCGATCGTCGTTATTCCGACATCCATGCCGCGCGCGTCCGCTTTGACGGCGCACCCGGTGATGTCCCGCGCTAGATGCTCAGCCCGATGTGAGGTGGGGGGCGAAACTCCTGGCTTTGCAGATGGCGCGGAAGGACGTATCACGCGTTTCGTGCTCGTCGCCTCCGCTGAAAGAGGACCAACTTACCAATCAAAAAAAGACCGCCGTGAAATCTGAATTTGCTGTTTGGCCAACTTGGGAGGCCGGGGGCAGCATTCAGAATTGTTTTGCGACCGGAACCGCGGCTGTGAACGCGCTACCGGCGTCACGTCGCCCGGTTAATGTCCGTTGTCGACGGATCAGCGGGCGTCCAACCGTCCATGAGCAGCGGTCGACGAAGGTCCGATTGTGGCCGGACAGCGACCGATTACCGTCCGGCCGACCGCGGCTCAAACCTCGGTCTGCTCTGCCATCTCGAGCGCATCATCGACCTCGATACCGAGGTATCGCACCGTACTTTCAAGTTTCGTGTGACCAAGTAGCATCTGTACCGCTCGCAGGTTTTTCGTGCGGCGGTAAATCAGCGACCCTTTGGTTCGACGCATGGTGTGCGTCCCATATGCCGTATCGTCAAGCCCGATCGACCCTATCCAGCGATGCACCAGGCGGACGTATTGACGCGTCGAAAGGTGCGGCGACCCGTGCATGCGGCTCGGGAACAGAAAGTCGGGAGGCGACAGTCTCGCTACCTTGATCCACGCTTCCGCACTATCTCGGGTTAGCTCGGTGATTTCGAACTGAACCGGCCGTTGCGTCTTCTGCTGCATCGCCGTTGCCCGTGACGCAACGCGCTGACCAAGGCAGATATCACGCACTCGCAGTTTGGTGAGATCGCACGCTCTCAACTTGCTATCGATGGCCAGGTTGAACATCGCAAGATCGCGTGTTCTCGCTGCCAGTTGCAGACGAATCCGGACCGCCCAGATCTCTTTCAGTTTCAGCGGCGGCTTCTGCCCTGTTAACTTGCCTTTATTCCAAGGCACACGTGCCGCGCTGACAACGGTAGTCGCTTCCATGACGATCTCCTTTCAAGTGAAGGGAGTGCCAGTCTGCGCCGACCACCGGGGGCGATAACCGACCCGGAAGCGACACTCGGCCTGCTCCGAAGCTGCCGTTCAGGATGCGACGACGGTAGCGCAGCGTGTAGATGCTGCGGATTAGCTTGTCGAACTCGAAGATCGCCCGCCGCGTCGGATCTGGCGCGGTTTAGGTGCATACCATCGCGGCTGGCATGGATGAACGCATGTGATGCGGCGGACGATGCAGGACGGCGGCGACCTGGACTTCGATATGGTGTCGGCGTTCAGCGTTGAGTTTGTCCGGTATTGCCAGGGCGCCATGTTTCGTGGACCACCATCCTACCGGGGAGCCATCGCCTCGATGCACCAACGCCGGAGAACGCGGCTCATCTGATGCTGTCGACAATTCTTGACTCTGCGTGAATGGGCGAATACGCTCGTACTCCCTGACTCTTGAAAAGAAGTGCTCATGGACAGGCGAAACATGATGCGCGGCCTGGTGATTTCCGGTGCCGGATTCTCGGTCATGACGCCGTCGCTGGCCGCGCCAGACCTGATGGTAAAGACTCTCGCTGAGCAATTCGCCGGGACTTTGAGCGCGCATGATATCGACGCGTTCGCGGCGCTGTACGCAGACGATTTCGTCAATCACCAGAGAACTGCCGCCTTGCCGCCTCCGCCAGTCGGCACGCGACCAAAGGATGCGGTGGTGGCGTACTTTGCGAGCCGCCTCAAAGGAATGCCCGACCTCGCCGTGTCGATCGAGGTGATGGTGGGCAATGGGGATATGTTCGCGGCCAGCTTCGTCTACGAGGGCACGCATCAGGGCGTGTATTTCGGTATCGCGCCGACCGGCAAGAAATTGCGGTTCACGTCCTGCGACATCTTTCGTGTCGCCGACGGAAAGATCGCGGAGCACTGGGGTATGGGCGACATCGCGGGCACGCTGGCGCAATTGAAATCGTAAGAGGCGGCGGCGACGTCAGTTCAGCAGGGGGCTCCACGCCGGGTCGCTCGCAGAGGACGGGGTTGGCACAGCGAATTCCTGGCGGCCGAGAATGCCCATCATGTAGATTTGGCGACATTGATGCCGCAGGTGTTTGCCTGCGGCGTCCGCTTCATATCCACAGGATTCCTCCGCGGGATAAGGGCTCGAATAATCCCGCAATGCGAATTCAATCCGAGCCTGGAACCTTTAATTAGCAACACTATCGGCACGGTAAGTGCCCGTCAGCCAGAAAGGGCTGATCGATAAAAACCAGCCCCACTTGCTCGGGGCTGCGGCATGCAACAACGAACGCGCTTCAGCGCAATGCTACTTGACGCGCGCCCAGACTACGTCACTCTGGCCACCGCCGCTCGATGGTGCGTTGACGGTATAGGTCAGTTGATCCCCGGAAACCTTGAACGCCCGCTTGAACGTACTGCCGTCGTAATTCGCGAATGTGCTGACCTCGACGTTGAATGTAATGGTTTTGTCGTTCGCGTCCACCGTGTACTTGCCGAAATGCGCGATGCTGCCGCCTACGATCGCCTTATTTTCCTCTGCGGTCCCTTTGACTCGCGTACCCGCGGCGACTTTCGGCAGCGTCGCGCGTGCGAGGATGATGGAATAGTGGCCGTCCGGTCCCAGGATCAGCTGGCCGCGCGGATTGTCGCCGAACTGCGCGGCCGAGACGAGGGTATAAGTGCCGGCGACGCTCCTGGCGTCCTGCGCGGCTGCGTTCCCGGTAGACAATGCGAATGCCGCGATCAGCAGCAAAGCGGAAACTGCGGAAAGGTTGTTGCTGTTATTCATGGTCATCCTCGCAGGTGTTTTGGCGCCACGGGCTCAGCCCCAAGCGTCCTTAAACAGGATAGGTGAGTTAGAGCAAATTAGAGGAGCCGTGGTCGAATTTTGTCTCGGTGCACCGCATCGAGAAGGCAAGCGGCCGCTCTCTCCTGCTTAATTCCGTACGAATTGTTTTGCAAATCGTGGCACGAACCTATCCGGCTTTCACCCCTACCCACTACTACATCCAGGATGCTGATAGGAACGGCACGAACTACCTGTCTGTCCATGCGGGGTGCGTTCACTATGGGTCTATGCTGACTGTCCGCTCCTGGCCGAACAGCGACCGATTACCGTCCGGCCGACCGCGGCTCAAACCTCGGTCTGCTCTGCCATCTCGAGCGCATCATCGACCTCGATGCCGAGGTATCGCACCGTACTTTCAAGTTTCGTGTGACCAAGTAGCAGCTGTACCGCTCGCAGGTTTTTCGCGCGGCGGTAAATCAGCGACCCTTTGGTTCGACGCATGGTGTGCGTCCCATATGCTGTATCGTCAAGCCCGATCGACCCTATCCAGCGATGCACCAGGCGGGCGTATTGACGCGTCGAAAGGTGCGGCGACCCGTGCATGCGGCTCGGGAACAGAAAGTCGGGAGGCGACAGTCTCGCTACCTTGATCCAGGCTTCCGCACTATCTCGGGTTAGCTCGGTGATTTCGAACTGAACCGGCCGTTGCGTCTTCTGCTGCATCACCGTTGCCCGTGACGCAACGCGCTGACCAAGGCAGATATCACGCACTCGCAGTTTGGTGAGATCGCACGCTCTCAACTTGCTGTCGATGGCCAGGTTGAACATCGCAAGATCGCATGTTCTCGCTGCCAGTTGCAGACGATTCCGGATCGCCCAGATCTCTTTCAGTTTCAGCGGCGGCTTCTGCCCTGTTAACTTGCCTTTATTCCAAGGCACACCTGCCGCGCTGACAACGGTAGTCGCTTCCATGACGATCTCCTTTCAAGTGAAGGGAGTGCCAGTCTGCGCCGACCACCGGGGGCGATAACCGACCCCTAGGAGCCGTTCGCTACTGCCCAAAGCGGTCACTCACGGACCTCCGGACAGTGCCCGACGGTGACGCCTGTCACCAAGATCCAAAGCGGTTGGTTGTGCTCGACTACCCAATCGACCGGCAGTTGCCTCACGCGTAATAATGGAAATAATGCTTTGTTTCGATCTGGGGCTTGGAAATGGCGATAGATAAAAACTGGGAAGATAATTTTAACGACGACGATTATGATGATTACAAGACGGCCTATCTTGAACGGGAGAGGTTTAGGCAGGAAAACTCCACTTTGGGATGGATCTACATAGGAGTCTGCACGCGGCAACCTGGCGTCGCCAAGATTGGACTAACCACTGGTGCGCTTGGGACTAGAGCAAGTGGTAGTCAAAACCCGTTTTACACCCTGCTTTGTGCCTTCAAAGTCAAGGAGGGCACTGATTCAAGTATTTTTCATGAAATAGAAGAAGCTGCCCTTGGAATGCTTGAGAGGCACTATCAGCGCATCAACCATGTCGGCTCCGGTAGGCCGTCTGAGTGGTTTTATGCCAACGCCTTCGAATTTAGAGAATTGGTTCATAGCTTTCTTTATGATCGATATAGTTTATACATGCATAGTTATTACTGCCATGAGCGAGAGATGGGAATTATCTATTCCTGGGAGAACAATCGCTTGCTTCATGGTGGAGGCGCTTCCCCGTATCAGGCGAATGACTTAAGCAATCCTCCTGTTGCGTTTGAGTGCCTTATGCCACCCGGTTGTGGTGCTGAATGTCAATGTTGGTGAGTAGTAGTCGAGGAACCCCAGTCTGGCCGAAGCTCGATTTAAACTCTACGCGCGAGAGCGGAATCAATTTCGTTACGTGTCAAGCCGAATCTCGCCATGCGAGCGCGATGGTCTGGTGAGCCCAGATATGAACGAAGTTGCCCGTTTACGGCATTGAGCAGATCGCTGTTTCTCCTATTAAACGAGAATGCTCCGAGTGGGAGCTTCTGCTGCTTGCGATCCGTTCCCGGTTCGTGTTCCACAGCTTCAAGCATGGAGCCTCCGATCCGATTCGCAACTATGCGATTTCCCAAGGCTGTGCTCGCATATGCATCGATCGCACCCGAGAGAACCGCTTCGATAGCGTCGGCCTGTTGCTCGAAGATGGCTATCCGGTCTTCGCTTACGCCTGATGCCCTCGCCGAATCATGTTGCACCTGTCCTGCAATGATGCCAAGGCGTGCATCGGGGTGTGCGGCTAGTGACACATAGCTATTGAGCGCTTTCGGGTTTCCAGTCCGAACCAAGAAGCCGTCTGCGATTCCCCATACGGGTACGCTGAACGCGACGATATCCGCGCGTTCAGGCGTAACGAAGAGCGGAACGTTCATATCCCAGCGACCTGCTTCAACGCCGGGGAGCAGTTCACTAAACATCGTCAGGCGATGCTCGATCCGAGTGACACCGATCGCCCGAAGAACCGCGTCGGCCAGATCAATGTCAGCACCCGTAGCGGTACCATCCACCTCCGCCCAACCGAACGGGGGTTCTTCGATGTATGCGATCGTTACCTTCATCGTTTTGTCTCGCGAAATGGGTGCGGCAATCGAATCTGGAGCCGATTGTTGACGATTCTACTTGCGTGGATGTCGCTTTTTGGCCGACTACTGCCTCATGCGGTTGCCCGTAATCGACCCACAACGGCCTGTTATCTTGATCCGAAACGGACGCTCACGCTGGCCGGATTTTCGCTTTCCAGAAATACCTTGCAACCGGTGAGGTTGAACCGGTTCGCCGCAGCCTCGGCTCCCCTTGCCAAGGGCGTTGCCGGTATAAATCACTGCACAACGCGGGCTGCGAATCGTGGCTTGATGAGTTGGCGCTAGTCGAACACATGGCACGCGAATGTTGCGCCGATTCCGACGCTTCGTTGGAGGAAACGCGTTGGGACCACTCGCGCGCCTGATCGGGCGACTTAGACAGCGTCAAGCAGCACGGCCGGTCGGCCAACTTGATTGGCGCCGTCCACGACTATTTTGTCATCGGTTCATCCCCACGCACGCACGTGGAGACCACGTCGTTCGCATACGAGGCCGCGCTAATGCCGTACGGTTCATCCCCACGCACGTGGGGACCACACCAAGGACGCAACGGCAAGGGTAGCGACAAGGTCAGACCGGCAGCGGGCGAACTCGAGCTACAACCTGGTGACGTGACAACGTACACCGAGTCCCGAATGGAGTCCTGCTGCGCGGTTATTATCCGGGCCCGGGCATGCAACGACACCGCCCAGCAAGGCCGTTTATAGGTGCGCAGCCTGTCTCGCCGCTGGATGCCGAATCGTGTCCCTGACGACCTGGGGAATGTTACCGATGAACGGATGAACCGGGAGGGCCTTCTCACAGGTTATCCACCGCGACACCCGCCCGGGCCAGAGAAGGGCCGCGGGTGCCGCGGTGGATAACCCTGCGCCCCTCGTTGCGGTGGATGCCCAATGCCCGCCATGGCGGGGAACCTGGCAACAGACACATGAACCAACGAACCGACCTTGCTAAAAAGGGAGAGTCCCCATAGGTTGTAACGGCACTCCATAGCCCTTGAACGAAACCGGTGCATCGGCCGACGGCAGAACGGAGAGGGAACCTTTCTGCATGCCCCATTATATTCGTCGCCCCCTCCGTCAACCTGACAGTACCCAAGCTCGCACAGCCGGTACTCGATCTTCGGACTAACTACCTCGCCAGCCATCGCCGGAACTCTTCCCCGCATCAGCTCGCGGACCCCGCTTCCATAAGCTTGCTGACGAGCTGCTTAAAGCTTGGCAACAGAAGCCTGTTCGCATAGCCGCTGAGGTGATCGCCATCGAAGACGAGCGGCCGGCCCTCGGCGGTGTGCGTTGAGCAGACCGAATCTGGGCACAGTGGTGGCAACGGGTCCCATACTCTAACTTCGGGGACCGCCTGCACGATGTGCGCATAGGATTCGAGCACCGGCGCCCGCAAGGCTTCCAGATCCGCACGGGCGATGCGGTCGCCGCCGGAACAGATGGGATTGTCGCGATTGAACCAGTCCGAACATCGGAACGGCTGGCTCCGAAACTCGGGTGTCGGCCCCTCCAGGATGACCTTCGCCCCTTTGGCTGCCAGTTTCTGCAAGATTGGAATGGCCTCTCGCACGCCGTCTACCCGGCTTTGCACGGCCTCTGGACCAAACATGTAGCCCCAAGCGCTCGAGTCGTCGAAGCGGGCCCACTCGTCGGAGAAACGTGGCAGCCGCAGCGAAGGCATGAAGACCACGTCACCGGGCCTGACCTGCGCCTCGATTTGAGCGATTGCCGCATCCGTCCCCGGCGCACAGCTCGCCACCTCATCTTGTTTGCGCGGCAGCAAAACAATGAACGGACAGCCTCCATTGTTGTACGCGAAGACCTTCACGCCAGTATCCCGGGCGAATTCGCGCAACATCCTGTTGTAGGCCATCGCGTGCGAATCGCCGATCACGTACAGGCGCCCGCGATAGGTCGCCGGAAGCGAACATCCCGCACGTGAATATGTCCATACGCGCCCCCCGTTGAGCTTCGTCCTATTCCACGTGTCCAGACATCCGTCATTGCTGGGCTCAAGGGGGCGGCTCGGATACCAGTCGTCGGCACGTTGTGACACCACGCTCAGCGACAGATTCAGCTGGGCTGCCTGAATGCCGAGCCACAACAGCGCTCCGCACGTCAACGTAGCTAAGCCCGCACCTACGAGAGCGGGACGCCGCATGCCTTTCAGGACCGCCGAGCGCCGCACAGGATTCTCGACGTAGTACCAGGACGCTGTCGCCAGCGCGAAGGTCAGTACGGCCGCAAGCAGGCGCCAGACAGGCGCATCGATCCCCGTCGTCCACCGCAGCAGCACGATCACAGGCCAGTGCCAGAGATAAAGCGAATATGAGATCTTGCCGACGAAAGTCACCGCTGGTGAAATGAGCAGCCTGTGCAGCCAATCCCGCGGCACTCTTCCGTGCAGCGCGTACAGTACGCCAAGCGTGCCGGCAACCGGCAGCAGCGCTCCCGGAAAAGGAAGCTGCTCCGGGCGCAAGACCTTGAAACCGGCCGCAAGCAGCACCAGCGAACCACCGAGCAACGCCATCGAACCCAGCGTCCCATTGCGGTCGATCACGCCGAGCGGGCGCTTCGCGAGCGCGAGCAACTGGTATAGCAGGATACCGGATGCCAATTCCCAGAAACGCCCTGGAATCAGGTAAAAGTCGAGCCCGTCATTTCGCCTCGAAAGCCACCATGCGCTCAACACGGACAGAGCGAGCCCGCCGGTGAACAGAACAACGCAAAGCGTCTTTCTCGGACGTTTGCTCACCCACATGAAGAAAAGCAACGGAAAGATCAGATAAAACTGCTCTTCTACGCCAAGCGACCAGGTATGCAGGTACGGGTTGAATTCGACGCGTGGCGAAAAATAGTCATCACCGGTCATCGCGAGCACCAGATTGCTCAACCCAAAGAAAGCAAAGAAGCCGGTGTATTTGTTGGTATCGCTCAGCCACGCGTTTGGAATGAACAGTGCTGAAAACAAGCCGGTCACCAGCAGGCACACCACGAGCGCTGGCACGATCCGCTGCACTCGACGCGAATAGAAATAGAACACGAAGCGCGAAAACTGCATCGATTCGAGGTTTCCAACGGATGCGCTGACAACAAACCCGGAAACCACGAAAAAGATGTCGACCCCCGCAAGCCCGCCGGGTAACCACTGCGCGTACAGGTGATAAACGATGACCGACAACACTGCGACCGCACGCAAACCGTCGATGTATGCCGCGTGCGCAGGACGGGTGAGTTGCGGCGCAGTAGTAGCGTTATGGCGTGGATTCATGGCATGAGAGTTAATGAGGTCGGTCGGAATCCGTGGACGCCAACGGGTTTAGCAGCGATCTTGTTCAAGTAGAAACGCTGCGTGAAAACCGCGGGAGACAGATAGTCAAGCTGCGCTTGTGTCCGCTGCCGGTTATAAAGGATCTCGATGTATTCCGTGATCTCTTGCTGCGCCTGCTGCCGACTGGCGAACCGCCGACGATAGGCCAACTCGCTCTTCAGCGTGCCCCAAAATGATTCGATCGATGCGTTGTCAAAGCAGTTTCCTCGTCTGCTCATTGAGGCTTGCATGCCGAACTGGCTGACAAGATTCTGGTAAGCATGCGCGCAATATTGGCTGCCGCGGTCTGTGTGGTGAATCAGACCGGCCGGCGGTCGGTGCGACGCGACCGCCCGAAACACCGCCTGCATCACCAGATGCTTGGTCATACGCTCGCTCATCGCGTAACCGACCAGCTCTCCGCTGAACAGGTCCTTGAGCCCGCCGCAGGGTTGCCGGAACGTCTGCTCGCGCGGGGTTCAGACATGCTCCGCTGATTCCGCGGCGATCATTGCATATTTCATCTCGATAAATAACCAGAAAAAGCGAAGGTGCCGTTGCTCTTTCTCTCGTTTGCTTTTACGTACGATTGTGACGTAAAAAGTTTAGGGAAATGTATAGGCCCGCGATGTATTTCGTGCGCTGCCCCACAGAAGCGATAAGAAATGTCGACTTCATCGTCGAGGAACTTCATCGGCGCGAACCGGAGGATCCATCGCGCATCGGTGCGACGCGCGTTGCCCTGCAGAACCAGCGTAACAATCTGCTTGCCTTCGCTGGCGTGCTGGACCAGAAGCTCGGCGCCATGGACCGCGCGAGCGGCGTTTCGGACCACCTCGTGCGGGCGACTTGTCTGCTGCACCGCAAGCCGGACACCTCCGTCACGTTCTGGCAGGCGTGGAACCGGCTGCACGCCGCCATCGGCCACAAGTTCCACGATCTCTACACGGCCGTGTCGCAGGCTCGACGATGAGGACAGCGCTGACTGCCAGCGTGAAATACGCATCGGCCCGATCAATACCGACCCAGACTCCGACGGCGAATGCAAGCATGACACCGAGCGTCGAAACGAAGCGCAAGCGGAAGGTCATGTAACAGACGAAGTGGCGCAGGCGGCTATACTTGCCGAGCATCGGCGCTACGGATTCGTCGCTGAACGCGAGGCCAAGGCTGCTGAATGCAAATGCGAGTGCCAGCGCGAGCTGCAACTGGCCGAATTGCTGGGGGCCATAGGCCCTTGCAAAGAGATGGTTGCTGGCAACGGCGGTGGCCGCGCTCACCAGCTTTGCGCAGGCAACACCTGTAATCGAGGACACCAAAAGCCGGCCTGCTTTCATAGTTCTTCTCCCGGACCTTGGCTGCAAGCACGATCGACCCGATCACCGAGGCGAGTCCGCCTTATCAGCAATGCATATCTTGGGTGCAAAGGATGGCGCGCCGCCGCTGACGGATGCCCCATAGCGGAACGTGGCTGGCACGCCCCCCCCCGTAAAAAAGCCGGCGCACCCACCTCCCTGCAAGATCAGCCCTCGGGCGACGACGTGCGTCAATCTCACGCGTACTGAGTCGCGCACGAAATCGAATCTCGCCCTCGCGTGCAGCAGCTTTCAAAACTCCAAAGTGATGCTTTCGAAACGCCACCATACGGCTTTCTAAAAGCGCGACACTACGTGCTATGGCATGACTGCTCTGTTCGAAATCACACAAACGCCCGCTCTTCGATGTCTACTCGAAGTCACATGTAGTCCTGGTCCAGGTGTCGGCAATTTGGGCGATCGTGCCGACTGACCGCTACTGGCCGATCACTGCCTCATGCGTTCGGCACAGATTGGCCGGCCTCTGCCTTTCTGCAATCGGCTGCAGTCGACCCAAAGGGGGCGCCGATGGCCTCGTCTCGACTGCTTCTCAGGGGAAGATCGGTGTCGTGGGCTCCGCGCCTTCGAGATCGGCCTTCGGAAAATGCTGCGCGACCATCTGCTCGATCTCCTGTTCGCGCGATCCAGGCACGTCGGCCATGATCAAGAGCTGGCCGTCACGTATGGCGCCACGAAAGCGCTCGAGTCGTGCATTCGGTTCGTCGACGCCGATCATCGCGGCCGTCCAGGCCCCGAAGCCGGCACCTGCCAACGTCAATGCGACGACGGCTCCTCCCGCAATTGCGAGCTCCGCGGGAGGAAACACCAGTGCCACGAGGCCGAGAAGCGCGCCGGTCGCACCGCCGAGCGCCACGCCGCGTTCGAGCGCGTGCACGACGTCGCTGCTTTGCAGCAAGGATGCCTCGGGTAACTGTTCGAGTGCGACACTGTGATTCGCGAGGACATGGATATGTCGCCATGTGATCCGCGCCCGCAGCAAGTCGTCTACCATCGCCTTCGCCGTCGTCGTGTCAGGTACGAGGAAATAAAGACGTCTCATGTCGGCTCTCCATCAATCAAGCATTCCCCCAACGGGTCGATGCTGTTTATCGTACGCCTGCCGCAGGCAATCAGGGGGCGTAGGTGACCTGCCCTGGAATTTTCGGACTAGCTGAAACTTGAGAGAATGGAAGCACGGGATCAGCGAGCAGACGATCTACAACTGGCGGCAGCATTTCGGCAGTCTGGAGGCTGCCGATGTGAAGCGGCTCAAACAGCTCGAGCAGGAGAATGCGCGGCTGAAGAAGATGCTGGCGGAGCGGGATCTCGAGCTGGACGTGATGAAAGAGATCAACGCAAAAAAGTGGTGAGCGCGCCCGCCCGACGCCAGCAGGCTGCCTACGGGAAAGCACGGGGGCTGTCGGAGCGACGTGCGTGCGTGCTGATGTCGGTCGCGCGGTCAGCGCGCACGTCGCACACGTGAACAGACCCTAAACACCTGGCGCCCTCGGGAGACGGCCGCCTCGGCAACCAATGCTGGAGGCGGCCGTTTTGCATTGCATCGCAGCAAGTGACTCCTCCATTCGCGCGATCCGTATATGGGGCGCGCTTCCCCCTTGCGCTGCCTTGCACGATGCAGAGGAGAGGACTACCTTTGCTCTATAGACGTGCCGGCGCAGACAGTACCGAAGTACGGCAAGGCGGCACAACGACGCCAGGAGCGTTTTGTTAGCGGCTCCAGCGAGTGACACGCAGCGAGGTGGCCTATGTCGCTTGCGATTGCCCTGATCCTGATCATCGCATTGGCGGTGGGGTTTCACTTTGCCAGTCCCTGGTGGATCACGCCGATCGCCTCGAACTGGGTGCGCATGGACGACATGCTGACGATCACGATCGTCATTACCGGCGCGTTTTTCATCGCGATCAACCTGTTCATCGTGATCGCACTGGTGCGCTACCGCCACCGCAGGGGTCATCGCGCTGCTTACGAGCCGCACAACAAGCGGCTGGAATGGTGGCTGATCGGCCTGACCGCTGTCGGCGTGGCAGCATTGCTGGCACCGGGGCTCTTCGTCTACGCGGACTACATACGGCCGCCGCGCAACGTGCTGCAGATGGAAGTGTTCGCCCAGCAATGGCAATGGCGCTTCCGCTTTGCCGGCCCCGGTGGCAAGCTGGGCACGACGGACGTGCGCTACATCAGCAACGACAACCCCTTCGGCCTGAACCCCGGCGACCCCAACGGCCGTGACAACTACCTGATCGAGACGCCCGAGGTGCACCTGCCGCTCAACCGGCCGATCCTGGTCCTGACACGGTCGCGCGACGTGCTGCACGACTTCTACGTACCGCCGTTCCGTGCGCGCATGAACATAGTGCCCGGCATGGTGACCACCTTCTGGTTCACGCCGACCAAGGCAGGGCGTTACGACATCCTGTGCGCGCAGCTTTGCGGTATCGGGCACGCCAACATGCGCGGCGTGGTGGTGGTGGAAGACGAAGCATCGTTCTCGCGCTGGCTGGCGCAGCAGAGCACGTTCGCGCAGCGGCAGCAGGCCAAGGTGCAGGCCGCACCCGCCGCTGCAGGCGGCAGCGCCCAGGCGCTCGCTGACCAGGGCAAGACGCTCGCAGAGGCCAAGGGCTGCATCGCCTGCCATACCGTGGACGGCAGTCCGCGCGTGGGCCCCACCTGGAAGGGCCTGTACGGCAAGACCGAAACGATGGCCGACGGCAGCACCGCGAAGGTGGACGAAGCCTATCTGCGCGCCTTCATCCGCGACCCGAAGGCCCGCGTCGTGAAGGGCTTCGCACCCATCATGCCGAACTTCGACCTGAGCGAGCAGGAGCTGACCGCGCTGGTGACCTACATCGAATCGCAAGGCGGCCCGGCCGCCAGCAGCGCAGCCCAACCCTAGCGGAGCAGACGCAATGTCCTACGCGCACACCGACCACGTCCCGCAAAGCTTCTGGACCCGCTATGTCTGGAGCCAGGACCACAAGGTCATCGCCGTGCAGTATTCGCTGACGGCCATCGCCATCGGCCTGGTCGGCCTTGTGTTGTCGGACCTGATGCGGTTGCAGCTCGGCTTTCCGGGCAAGTTCAGTTTCATCGACGCCAACCACTACTACCAGTTCGTCACCATGCACGGGATGATCATGGTGATCTACCTGCTGACGGCGCTGTTTCTGGGCGGCTTCGGCAACTACCTGATCCCGCTGATGCTGGGCGCCCGCGACATGGTGTTCCCGTTTCTCAACATGCTGAGCTACTGGGTCTACCTGCTGGCCGTGCTGGTGCTAGTGGCGAGCTTCTTCGTGCCAGGCGGGCCGACCGGCGCGGGCTGGACGCTGTATCCACCCCAGGCCATCCTGCCGGGCACGCCGGGCGTGGAATGGGGCATCGTGTTGATGCTGGTGTCGCTGGCGATCTTCATCGTCGCGACAACGATGGGCGGCTTGAATTACGTCACCACCACGCTGCAGGCGCGCACGCGCGGCATGACGCTCATGCGCATGCCGCTCACGGTGTGGGGCATCTTCATGGCGACCATCATGGCGCTGCTGGCGTTTCCGGCGCTGTTCGTGTCGGCGGTGATGATGCTGCTCGACAGGACACTCGGCACCAGCTTCTTCATACCGGCCGTGGTGTCGATGGGGCAGACGCTCAAGCATGCCGGCGGCAGCCCGCTGCTGTTCCAGCACCTGTTCTGGTTCTTCGGGCATCCGGAGGTCTACATCGTCGCGCTGCCGGCCTTTGGCATCGTGTCGGACCTCATCAGCACGCACGCGCGCAAGAGCATCTTCGGCTACAAGATGATGGTGTGGGCCATCATCATCATCGGTGTGCTGAGCTTCGTGGTCTGGGCGCACCACATGTTCATCGCCGGCATGAATCCGTACTTCGGCTTCTTCTTTGCCACCACCACGCTCATCATCGCCATCCCGACCGCCCTCAAGGTCTACAACTGGGTGCTGACGCTGTGGCGCGGCGATATCCACCTGACCGTGCCGATGCTGTTTGCCATCGGCTTCATCAGCACCTTCGTCCTGGGTGGGCTGACCGGGCTCTACCTCGGCAACGTGAGCGTGGACATTCCGCTGTCGAACACGTACTTCGTGGTGGCGCACTTCCATATGGTGATGGCCGTGTCGCCGATCCTGGTGGTGTTTGGCGGCATCTACCACTGGTATCCGAAGGTGACGGGCCGCATGCTCAACGACACGCTCGGGCGCGTGCACTTCTGGGTCACCTTCCTCGGCACCTATGCGATCTACTTCCCGATGCACTATCTCGGCATCCTGGGCATGCCGCGGCGGTATTACGCGTATGAGGGCTACAGCTTCATTCCACCTTCGGCGCAAACGCTCAACACGTTCATCACCGTCATCGCGCTGATCGTTGGGGCGGCGCAGTTGCTGTTCTTGTACAACCTGGCGTGGAGCCTGGTGCGCGGCAAGCGTGCCGACAGCAACCCGTGGCGGGCCACCACGCTGGAATGGCAGACGCCGCAAACGCCGCCAGTGCATGGCAACTGGGGCGCCGCGCCGCCCGTCGTCTACCGCTGGGCGTACGAATACAGCCCGCCGGGGCACGAGGAAGACTTCGTCCCGCAAAACCAGCCGCCTGCGACGGCGCCTGAACCGGCCCACCCGGCACTTCAACCCGGCGAGGCACGCGGATGACCACACTGCCCCGCTCCTTCGTTCCTGACACGCCACCTGTCTTGCCGAATGCGAGCCGCATCGGCCTGATCGTCTTCATGGCGGTGGCAACGACATTGTTTTCACTGCTGCTGCTCGCCTATGGAATGCGCATGCGCGAGCCCGACTGGCAGCCGATCCCGCGTCCGGCGCTGCTGTGGTGGAACACCGGCGCGCTGGTGCTGGCAAGCATTGCCATGCAGCGTGCCCGGCAGATGACCCTACACCGCGCGGCGTGGCTGGTGTCCAGCGGTGTGCTGGCGGCCGTGTTCGTGATCGGACAACTGACCGTCTGGCGCATGCTGTCGGCGGCAGGGCAGACCGTCACCGTCAATCCTTCCAATAGCTTCCTCTACCTGCTCACCGGCCTGCACGGGTTGCATGTGCTGGGCGGGCTGGTGGCCTGGGCGGTGACGATCGCGCGTCTCCAGCGCGGGGACCCCTTCCGAGCCCAGCGCGCCATCGTGCTGTGCGCCATCTACTGGCATTTCCTGCTGGCTGTCTGGCTCGTGCTGCTGGCGGCGATGTGGTGGATCACCCCTGGGTTCGTCGCCGCCATCTGCGGGCCGCTGTATGGAGCCGCGCCATGACCACGCCCACGCTCCCCACCGAATCCGCTGCCACCACGCCCACCGACGCCGGGCCTGACGGCTGGCGCGGCATCGTCACGGACTGGTCGGCCGACCGCCAAGCCTTCAAGGTGCCGTGGGGCAAGGCGATGATGTGGATCTTCCTGCTGTCGGACACCTTCATCTTCAGCAGCTTCCTGATCGGCTACATGACGGTGCGCATGTCGACCACGGTGCCGTGGCCTGACCCTTCCAAGGTGTTCGCGCTCACTGTGGGCGGCGTGGATGTGCCCTTGCTGCTGATCGCCATCATGACGTTCACCCTGATCAGCAGCAGCGGCACCATGGCAATGGCTGTCAACTTTGGCTACCGGCGCAACGCAAAACGCGCCGCCGCACTGTTGCTGGCGACCGCGCTGCTGGGCGCTACCTTCGTGTCGATGCAGGCCTTCGAATGGACCAAGCTGATCTTCCATGAAGGTATCCGCCCCTGGGGCAACCCGATGGGCGCGGCGCAGTTTGGCGCGTGCTTCTTCATGATCACCGGGTTCCACGGCTTTCACGTGAGCTGCGGTGTGATCTACCTGCTGCTGATCGCACGCAAGATCCTGCAGCCGGGGTTTACCGAGCACGGCAACTTCCAGATCGTCGAGATTGCCGGCTTGTACTGGCACTTCGTCGACCTGGTGTGGGTGTTCATCTTTGCGCTGTTCTATTTGTGGTGAGGCAGACCATGGACCACACCGATCCCGCCCATCGACCCGACGCCGCGCACGGCCAGCAGCATCCGATCGGCATCTACCTGAAGATCTGGGGCCTGCTGTTCGTACTGAGCACGATGTCGTACATGGTGGATTACTTCCACGTGCAGGGCCTGCTGCGCTGGGCGCTGATCGTCGTGCTCATGATCGCCAAGGCCGGGCTGATCGTGTCGATTTTCATGCACATGATGTGGGAGCGGCTGGCGCTGGTGTACGCCATCCTGATACCGCCCCTGTGCCTGCTGGTGCTGCTTGTGCTGATGGCTGCCGAAGCGCATCACACCTTCGGCATGCGGGAACTCTTCTTCCACTGACCCCTTCGCCGACCGTCACGCAGCAGCGGGGTTCATGGATCTATCCGCATGGGGCGTGCCTGGAACGCACCGCTCTGAATACAAAACGACCCGACAAATGCCGGGCCGTTTTTGTTTCCTGGCTCGCTGAAAATCTCAGCGAAAAACACCTTCAAATCAGGCGTGCTTCTCACTGAATTCGTTGAGCGGCACAGGCTGCCTGAGCGGATCGAAGTCGGCCCACCGCCCTTGTTGCCAGCGGCCGGTCGCGCGTTCGATCGCCGCGCCTCCCGCATCGCGCAGCACCCGTGCAGCGTCCAACTGGCTGTCCGGCGACACGTGTACGGCCACCAGCACGCCGGAATCACGGGTTTCTTCGTTGCCAGCTTCACGCGTGCGCACCATCGCGCCGACCAATGAACCGACATACGCACTCGCCCCGGCCGCGATCAGCGACACGATAAGCGGCGCCGAAAACGCCGCGAAGATCCCGACGCCGACCACGGCACCAACCGCTGCGCCAATCGTGATGCCTATCTCGGCACCCTTCGGCGCCTCCCTCGCGTTTGCGTCGGCGCTGGTATCGCCGCCGGGCCGAAAACGTGCGTGCTGGCCGGGCGGATTGACGAAAAACAGTGTGACGTCCTCCTCGACGAAACCGGCATTGAAGAGCCGTTGCGCCGCGTCTTCAGCGGCGGGGAATGTCGTAAAGCGTGCTGCGACGATGAGTGACATGTGGCCTCCTTCCATCGTTGACTAGCGGTTGCAGACTATGCCGCCCCACCTCACCCGCGCCGAGGCACAGGTGCATGCGGTGGCACGCGCCGGGACTATGCCGTGGTGCCGCGATCGGGTTCCATGCCGTCCACTCTGAACAGTCCGCTATGTAACACTACGCCTTTGCCGCCGTTCTGGTCGATCGCTTCCGCGCAAACCGAACGGATACGATTGCGGCCGTTGTCGAAAGCAGCCATTAAGGCGGATTCCAGCGCGGAATGGCCGCCGAAATGATCTTCCAGCGCCTCGGCGGTAATTGCGCATTCAACCGGCTCGCCGTCGACGCGCGCCGTAAAGCGCACTGTCAGATTCGCGCCGTCGAAGACCGGCTGGTCGTCGGGAAAAGTGATGTGCATAAGGGAATCCTCATAGGCTGGCCGCAGCGGCATCGCACTCATGGCGAACCCTTCATTGCGCCAGCGAATTGCTGCGCCCTCGCGAGGTGACGTTTGATGGTCGGCAACGCGTGCGTGGCTGCGGCCTTCAATTGCGCATCGTCGGCCTTGACGAAAGCCTGGGCCTGCGGCAGCAACCGGATCGTGTCGCCGTTCACCACACCGCCTGGCAGAACGACCGCGTCGAAGCCGTCGACGGCGAGCACCGCCACCTTGTAGCCATTCAGCCTGTTAGCCATGCGTTTTCGCCTTCAACGTCGATGCAGGGAGCGGGCCCCTGACACCGCATGTTTCCTTCGTCTCCCTACTTAGTCCGCAAAAAATATGCCCACACAGAAGCGCGCGGAAAGCGACGCGCCGTTTGCCGGGCGGGCAGGGTCTTTAGTGACCCGTCGGGTCCTCGTCGAGGCCGTCATCGTCGGCGGCCAATGGGTCGTCGATTCGATCTGGTTCAATGTCGGCGTCGTCGACGCCGTCGGCCGCATCCCGCGGCGCACGGTACGCGCGCCGGGCACCGCCATTGCTTCCAGCGAGACACCGGCGCAACCCGCGCCTCCCGCCTGAAACTTCCACCTACAACGATGGCTGCCACGACCGACCCGCGGGCAATCGAACGCGGACTCCACTGCGAGCTAAAAGATTAATTATCGATCCGCTGACAGGTCTGCCGCGGACAACCCTCCTACCTCTCAGCAACTGACGTGCCTCAAGGGTCTCTTGCACGTACAGTTCATCACGCCACGTCGTCGCCAGAACGAGGATCATCCGTCGGGGTGGCGATAGCCATGCGGCGCTATCAGTCTCGCGAGCTGGAGGACTAGAATGAATTATCCGAATCAATCGGGAGAGAAATTGTGCAACTTCACATGGATTCCCATCATTTCACACACGGCCAGCCCGACTGGCGGGCAGCCGTGCTGGCAGGCGTCATCGCAGGCGCTGTGTTCCTGGCGTTAGGGGTTATCCTGATGGCACTGACGACGGGCGGAAGTCTGCTGGAGCCCCCACGCATGGTCGCCGCGATCATGCTGGGACGAGGCGCATTGCAATCGCCGCAAGCATTCTCAATTGGCATCGTGCTCGCGGCCTTTGTGGTGCATTTTGCCCTTGCCATCGTATTGGCGCTTATCCTCGGTCTGATCATGACGTCATTCAACCTTGACTCGAGCATGGGGATGGCTTCACTGGCGGGTGGCGCTTTCGCTGCAGCCGTTTACCTGATTAATTTCTACGGCATGACACGGTTTTTTCCGTGGTTCGCAGAAGCGCGCAACTGGGCCAGCCTGTTCGTTCACATCGTCTTCGGTATCGTGACGGCGAACCTGTACATGAGACTGGAGCGCAACACATCCCGCAGGGTCAAGGCGGACGCGGGCGGCCCGTCGTAGTCCGGTGCCGTGCTGATCGACCGGTCTCCAGAGCAGATAAGGCTCGCCGCGCAACAACATGAGCACCTCGTCGAGATCGTCATGCTCGGCCACTCCGGTGAAAGCGCCGGTCGACATGTGCGAGGATGCTGCGCGATAGACGCGTCGCGCGTCCCTGAATCATCCGGTCGGAGACGCGTGAGAGCACATACGACGCGGCGAGCACCGCCAGCACCGTCGCGACGAAGAGCACGAGCGACGTCTCCCGGCCGCTCTGCCCGAACACGCCCTCGAAAAAGTGCAACGTCGCGTAGACGCAGATGAAGTGCCACAGGTAGATACCGTAGCTTTCGCGGCCCAGCGCGTCGGCACAGCGACGGATGTACGCCCCGCGAGCATCGTCGCCCGATTGGGAAACTGGAACGACAGGTGTACTGCAACGACACCGACGATCGCGAGCGCCCGGCCGCCGTCGAGCGCGGCAACACGTCCTTTTTCCATCGATACGTCCTCCTCGCGGTTCGTGCCGCCCGATCAGGCGGCCGCGAGCTTCGTGGACAAGGCGCGGTTCGCGGAAGTTCCTACTTTTTTGCTACAGGATGGCCGTGGACCGCGACACGCGCGATTCGATCGGTGGTGCCGCGACGCATCGCCGTGAATGTCGTTGATCTGCAACCACTCGGCGTGATGCAGCTTCCAACCCAACCGCGCTGATCGGTTCATGCGATCATCAGCAATGGCTCGACGAACCGTTCGCATCCGATTTCATTTTCCTAGCCGGGGACCCGAAGCCGTGCTTCGCGGTTGCGGGGTGGATCACTGCGACCCGCATTTCCGATCACCAGCCGCTCTGGTTCGACCTGCGCTGCCCCGTGAAACCAGACACCAGTAAGCCCGAGCGGCCATCGAATCACGCCGGGCGTATCGTATCGCGCTGGGTCAACGGGCTTGCTGTGGCACGGAACTACCGGCTTGCATGGCTGCCCCACGACGCGATCGCGGGCCTCAGCCTGAGCGCCGTCCTCGTGCCTGCGGGAATGGCCTACGCGGAAGCCGCCGGTTTGCCCGCCGTATCCGGGCTCTATGCATCGTTCGCGGCGCTGCTTGCCTACGCCCTTTTCGGCCCGAGCCGGATCCTCGTACTGGGTCCGGACTCCGCGCTGGTCGCGCTGATCGCCGCGAGCGTCGCGCCGCTTGCGCACGGCAATACGGAGCACGCGCTTGCCCTCGCGGGCGGCCTTGCTCTACTGTCCGGCGCAATCTGCATGGTGGTCGGCATGCTTAAGCTGGGCTTCGTCACCGAACTGCTGTCGTTGCCGATCCGCTACGGCTATCTCAACGGCATCGTGCTGACGATCGTACTCGGACAAACACCCAAGTTGCTGGGCTTCCAGGTGCACGGCGCTTCATTCCTGCAGCAGGTGCGCGAACTCGTGAGCGGCGTAGTCGCGGGCAAGACCAATGAACTGGCCGTTACGATCGGCGTCGCGGCGCTCGTCGTGATCCTGGGCTGCAGGCGCTACTTGCCAAAGGTGCCCGGCGTGCTCATTGCGGTCGCGGGTGCGTCAGTAGCGGTCGCCGCGCTGGATCTCGCAAAGCGCTTCGGGATTGCGGTCGTCGGCAACGTGCCGCAAGGGCTGCCGGCGCTGCGCACTCCGGCGCTCGCACTCAACGAATGGGCGGCGCTTCTCGGCGGTGCTGCCGCCGTCGCGCTCGTTTCGTTCACCGATATCAGCATCCTGTCGCGCACCTATGAGGCGCGCAGCGGGGAAGCAGTCAATCGCAACCAGGAATTCGTCGCGCTTGGGCTCGCGAACATCGCGGCGGGCATCGCGCATGGGTTCGCCGTGAGCGCGAGCGGTTCGCGCACACCGGTCGCGGAGGCGGCGGGGGCGAAGACGCAGGCGACGGGTGTCGTCGCCGCGTTGATCGTCGCGGGGCTGTTGCTGTTCACTCCACAGGCACTGCGTAACACACCGCAGGCAGCACTTGCCGCGGTCGTTATCGCCGCCTGTCTCGGGCTGCTCGAGGTGCGCGGCATGTGGCGGCTTTATCGACTCAGGCCGAGCGAGTTCGTGCAATCGATCGTTTGTCTGGTCGGCGTCGCGATGATCGGGGTCGTGAACGGCATCGGCGTTGCGCTTGCGCTCGCGGTTCTCGGCTTCCTGTGGCGCGGGTGGCGTCCGTATTCCGCTGTGCTTGGTCGCGTCGATCAGATGAAGGGCTATCACGATGCCGCCCGCCATCCGGAAGCCCGCCGCATTCCCGGGCTCGTCCTGCTGCGATGGGATGCGCCGCTTTTCTTCGCAAACACGGAGATTTTTCGCGAGCGCATGCTGCAGGCAGTGCGCGAAGCGCCGACGAAAACCGCGTGGATCGTGATCGCAGCTGAGCCGGTGACAGACGTTGACCTCAGCGCCGCCAATTCGCTCGCCCGACTCCATGACGAACTGCTTGCCTTGAACGTGACGCTATGCTTCGCGGAGCTGAAGGGGCCTGTGAAGGACAGCCTGAAGCATTACGGCCTGTTCGAGATGATCGGCGAGCAACACTTCTTTCCTACTGTCGGGCAGGCGGTGAACCGCTATCTGGAGTCGCATCCGGTCGGTTGGCACGACTGGGAGGATGAGGCGTAGGCGTGCCGCACGGTGACCGCACAGGCCTGCTCCGCACAAGTGAGACGCTCAACGGCGATGTTTTGTGCGGCCGTCGGTGGGCGCCACGCCATACCCCGTGGCTCGCCTTGATGAACCGACATCTACTTGCGGTAACTTCATGAAACGGCGGCGTGTGGTGAACGGCGTCGATCGCGGCGCTGGCACTAAACTATTAGTGTCGGTATCGTCCGAGGAGGTGTCCATCGATGGCAATCGAAGTCAAGGATCCCAACTACGAGTTCGGCGAGAAAGCGGCATATGTCACCGTCAACGGCGTCAAGTATGCGGTCGTGCGCGCGGACGCCTGGTTCGACCAGATCGGGTCCGGGAACGCCCCTGCGCCGTGTGGCAAATCGCTGTCGGTTCCGCTGGGGGACGCAATCAAGGGCAGTGGAAAATTTTACGGCGTGAAAACTGTCAAGCTCGCCCTCAACCCGGTCCATCCGGCCTATCACGCAGCGGTGCACAGGGCGACTTACTACCCTGCAGATCATGTGACGTTCACGGCCGTCTCCAGGAAGAAGCTGCGCCCTGGCAGTTCGGCGCATAGCAAAACCGGCCGTGTCGGGCGTGGCAAGGTCGGCGTGGGCGGCATGCGTACCAAGTCGCACGGCTGACGGCGCGCGGGTCGAGTCGCATCCTCTCCAGTTCGAGGAACTAGCGGGACGCGTCCCGCATTTCTTTGGTCGCCTTCGTCTTGTCCTTCCGCCAGCTTAGGAAGTTAGTCACCGCAGCCACGATGAACGTCACGATAGTGGAGGCCGACGACGCAATGAGTGTCTTTTCCTCAGTATCTAGCGAAGGCGTTGTCGGTTGGTATTGGGAAGCGGATGAGAATGGGACTGCCGGGGCGCTTCCCGACAAGGCTTGTGATGCGCTTTTCAACTGCACGACGGTTACTTGCGGCAGCTGGTTCGCCGACATGTAACGCACGAATAGGGCGGCTGTTATGCAAAAAAAGCCCACAAAGAGACCAAGGAATAACCGACAAAACAGCTCGACCCTAGTGGAGTTTGCCACGCCTGCCTCCGTCTTCGTCGACGGTTACCGCACCCTTATATTGCGCCAGAATCTCGCGCGCCGCGAGTCGACATTGGAAGGCGATGCGAACCTCTTTCTCCCTGTCCGCAGGCGCGATCTACGTGGCTTGCGAATACTTCGAAATTCGCTGCTGCGATGGCACCGGTGCACTGAACTGTTCCCCAGCCACGTTGCCTAATTTTCGCGATCCTCGCTGAATTGCCCCGTCGGGCACCGAGCAGGCGGCGCTGCGGTTTAAATTTGTCGGAAGAAACTATGAGTGGATCACCATGCGAAAACTCACCCCCGCCGGCCAGCAATTGATCGAAGAAGTAGCCCAGCGACATGGGTTCAGCACGGATGCCGTGATGAGCATGCTGGAGTCTGTGATTCGCGGTAACGGCAGCATGGCCCAGTTCAATCACCCCGAATTTGGTGGCTCCGGCCAGTGGATGCAGGGGGGAATGACCATGGTCTCCGACATGTTCAACAACTACCTGAAAGACCGGGTCGATGGGCTCTGTTTCGAGCTTTCCCGCCTGATGGCAAATCAGCCCGACCTTATTCGCAGCGGCAGCTTCCAGTCGCAGAGCCAGGGTACTCAGCAGCAGGGCAACGACGGCGGCGGCCAGCAACAACAGCAGAGCGCTGGTTACGGTGGCAGCAACCAGCAGGAGACTGCAGCCGGACCGGTCGGACCGGTGAGTCTGTTCGTTCCGCCCGTCCCCGGCACCTCTGGCGACTGGTGGCCCGCTGATCTGGGGCGGCCCAACAGCACCGGCGCACAGAACGACGTCCGCTATGCCTACTTCGCACAGCCCCGGCGCCTGGCGATCGAAGTGAACGGCAAGGTGACGGTTTACGATACGCTCGATCACCAGATCAGCGGCTTCTCACAGCAGCAGTCCCGCGGCGCGTCCCTCACATTTGCGAGCCAGCACGGCTTGGTTGCTGTCGCCAGCCTGGCGGTTGTCTCGGTCGGTGGGGTTCCGCAGCCGGCGTCGCCGCCGGTGCAGGAGGAGCCTGTCAGCACTCCGTCGGTCGCCCGCGAGGCGGACGTGTTCGCCACCATAGAGAAGCTCGCCCAACTGCACGCGAAGGGGATTCTCAGCGATGAGGAGTTTGCCGCCAAGAAGGCGGAACTGCTGAGCCGTTTGTGAGCGTCCCGTCATCGCGCAGCGCACCCGGGGCACGATTTCTACTTGGCTGAAACGCTCACACAGGGACGGGCACATCGCCCGGTTGATTGCTCAGTAAGAAGCGACTCGACTTGTTCCTGTAGGTCCAAAATCGGCCCTCTCCGGTCATACGCGGCTGCGCTAGCACGACGGCCGCTTCCAATGCACAGCGGCCATCCGTGCTGTCATGTCGGCTGCCTCGTACTCGGCGGCCCTTGCAGTCATCTGCACCCAATCGCGTCCCGCGCTCCACGAGTGGCCGCTTACGAGCGGCCCCCAACACCGGAGCCGACTCGTTTCAGCCTGTCATGCGAACGCCTTCAATTGAAGTGGGTGAATCGACAACGAAGCAATTGTGGCCAACGCGCTGACCAGGGCAAGATTATTTCAACTGCTTTAATGGCGGCAGTAATCGATTGCGCATGATCGCGACCACCGGAGGGATAGCGCGCCGCGCATTATTCACTACAGGAGTCGCGAAGGCCTGCAGGGCCCCCGCGTCAAGACGCTGCAGTAGAAAGTTGGCGCCCGTGGAACTCGATCCAATCATATCTCCGTGATTGTTCAAGTCCATGATAAAAGACAGGTCTTGCCCCACAGGAAAATTGACGACCAGATCGGCCAAATTCAAGCGCACGCCAGGTCGGGGCACAATGTAACTGATACTGGAACTAAAAATTTGCGTGATGACGATCAGCTTGTTGTCATTGAAGAGCAAGCGATTGCTTGAGTCGGTCTCGACAAAGTAGGTATAAAAGACGCCGTTGAGCCCCCATACCCCTACGCGCTCATGGTAAGGCGATCCGAGGGTGAACGAGTAGCCGAGAACATCGCCGTCTTGGTCAATAGCCTGGCCCCAGGCTAGCGTTTCAGTTGGATCCCCCGGAAACGGATTGAGGATCGTGGCGTTGCCGTTGCGTGAGTCGAAACGGAAGCCCCGAGCTCCATTGAAGATACCAGGGCCCTCGATTCCCTCGATGATTACGTTATTGTTTATGCACCTACAATTTCCTGTAAACGAAAAAAAGGGATTTGTAATGCTCTGCCCGAAGTTGATCGGCGTCGCCGTGCCGCCGCGGTAAAGCACAAAGGTTCGTCCACCTGAAGCATCGTCTGACTCCACCAGAGCCGTGTCGTTGTCGTTAAGTGCGATGACACCGGCAGACACCTCTCCCGGCTGCGGCGGAACGAGCTTGACTAGGCCTCCTTGGAATAAGGCGGCGCGAAAGATGAAATTAACGGGGTCGACTAGGATGCTACCGCCAATAGTGCCGCGTGCGTTGACAGGGCCGGCGAAACTGCCTGGAGGAACGGGGGGAAGAACGGTCAACTCCCCGTCTTTGAAGTAGGCGAACTGGGTAACGTCGCACACGGCATCACATAGGGTGCCGTAAACCCGACCGCTGTCCTGGATCGCGCTGGGGAAAAACGAGGTAAATCCAGTTGGCAGCGCGATTTGGTCGAGTGAGACATAACGATAGCGAGCCTCCTGACCAGCCGCCTGCGCATGGCCCACAACGGCCCAAAAATTAAGGGTTAGGGCCAGTAAAACCCAACCGAAGCGATATATAGAAAAGTATGGCATGGCTCGTCTCTTGATCGAAAGGGCGAGCACGATCGTGCGCCAATGCGACAATCGAAATATCGATGTTCGACATGCGCGGGCAATGCCGACCTGCAAGAGCCGTATCCACATCGGTGCCTTTTTCATTACTTCACTCCTTATGGCGTAGGCTGGCGCGGCGGCGGAACTTGTTCGAGCGGGCCGTGTTGCAGCAAGAGATTCCTCTCTGAGCCCAGCGCCACGATGTCAGAATTCAAGAATGCCTGGGACGTCGCAAGGCTGGTATGCTCAGAACGTTGTAAGCAGGGACTTCTGAGTCACTTACTGACGATGACGTTTAGGGTATAAGACCGCGATGAGTTGGCGCGAATGGTAACGCTGTGAGACGTAGAAGAGTCGGAGGCCATCAGCGTTCAAAGTTCGAGCATTTCGCGCTTACGCTCGCCCACTCGTAGCCGTCAACAGAGGTGAAGCGCTCTCCGGCAACGACGCCAACTCTTTTTGCGGAATCCAACTAGCGTTCGAGCGACGGTCCATACGCCATTACGGGGCGCAAAACTATTCCGAACGCCTATTGGTTGCTAGCGAGATTGGCTAGCAACCAGCCCATTTTCAGGCTTCGTATTTTTTTACTCTGCAAATCCAACATGTCGTCTTCTATTGGTTTGCTGCATTAAATTAGAAGACCCGAGACCCGAAACCCGACGCCGGCGACCAGCGCTGGCCCCTGAGATAGGCTAGGTCATTTTCTTGTGCGCGATCCGCCAAGTTAGCCGCCTTCGCCGCCTCCACACCACCCGAAAAACGGTGCTGGCTTTTAATTCATATCAGCAATCAATCGCACGGGTAACTCTCGATTGGACCAGTTACGGCTTTATCGTAGATGCAAGGGCGCCATACGGATAATTGTTGCCAGTCGCCCGCGCCTGTTCGCGCCGCACGATACCGGTCATTCGTAAGCGCTAGTTAAAGCACACCGGATCGTCAGATGCGAGAACAGGGGCAAGCCCGTCTACTTTTTGCCCCAGTTGTTCCACGCCATGCGCAGCAGCGTCGAGTTGGCTGCCCGTCGGTCGAACAGTTCGGCATCGAAGTCGTCGCCCGCCCATGTTCTATAACGCTTCGCTTCGTCGCTATCTGGCTCCAGACTTAGAACGCGCAACATCTCGGCATATCCGTAGGTGCCACCCACGTCCTCGGGCGGACAGGCACGTTCTCCAGCACCAATCCACGCCTCGCTGTGCGGCTGATGGTCGGTTTGAGTGACTTCTTCCACGTGAATGTCATGATGCCAGTCATCGCCAAAGTCATATCGGTAGAGGAACCGGTGTCCCGGGTATGCAATCCGGCATAACCGCGCCTTGCGGTCATCGAGCATTTCGGGATCTTCAGCAAACAGATCGAGCATGTTGTCGTTGTCGCCCATCGCGTAAATCCGCCCGTCGATCTCGAAGTCGTGCAAATGCGAGTCGGTCCACCCAAAGGCGGCTTGCAGGATGTGATGCAGCTTGCGCAAGGTGATGTTGCCGTCGACGTGGATCCGTCGCCAGACGGGCGGTTCGATGTCACGGATCTGCGCATGAAGTGTGTAGATGGTGTAGGACTTGGTCATGGATTCGTGCAAAGCATCGTATTGGGCGCAGGCAGGATTCGATTATCGCCTGGCGTCGCAATCGACTGCGTCTGCCGTGCTGGGTGCCGGGACCTATGCTGTACGCCGTCCGGAAACCGACACGGATTGCGTCAGGCGGATGTTTGCGTCGACGCGGGTCGTATCGCGAAGTTGAACGGGAGGAGATCCGTGATGTCTGCATCGGGCGGCCGTTGTGGCAGCTCGGTGAGCACATGCAAGAGATAGGCATAGGGTTCGACGTTGCACGCGCGGCACGTGAGCACCAGGCTATAGATCATCGCGCTGGCCTTCGCACCGGCAACGGTGTCACTGAACAGCCACGAGGATCTGCCCGTGCAGAATGGCCGGATGTCGCGCTCGATCACGTTGTTATCGATTGGCGCGCGTCCGTCGTTCACATAGCGGCTGAGGTATGTCCACTGGTTGCGCGTATATGAGATCGCTTTGCCCAGCAGGTTCTCGGGAAGAATCTGCGGCGCCTGTTCGTCGAGCCATTTCTGCAACGACTCAAGCAGCGGCACGCTGTGCTGCTGACGCAACCGGAAGGTGTAATCGACCCGCGCCTCACCTTCGGGCAGATCGCCCTTTGCGAGTGTTTCTACCTGGTAAAGCGCCTTGAAGTATTCCAGCCCGTGTGCGGCACGACCGCCTGGTTTCTTCATGCCCTTGAGGGCATCCACGAAGGCGCGCCCTGCGTGTGCCAGGCAACCAAAGTGCATCGGGCCTTCGAGCGTCCGCCAGGCTGCATACCCGTCGGTCATCAGCAGACCTTTGTAGCCGGCGAGGAACGCCCGGGGATAGTCCTGCCCGCGCCCCGGTTGGTAGTCGAACAACACGACGGGCTCAGGGCAGCCTTCGGCGCTGCGATACACCCACATATACGAGGTGCTCTGGGCGGCTCTGCCCGGCTCCTTGAGCACCTGTACCGTCGTCTCGTCGCCGTGGACCAACTGCTGCGATAGCAGTGTTCTGCGCAGTGCCTCGTACAGACGGCTGTAGTGCAACGCGGCAGGCCTGATGATCCAGTTCGCCAGCGTGCCGCGCCCGACTTCGATGTCCGCGCGTGCCAGCGCATGGGCCATCCGGTATAGCGGCGTGCCGTCAACGTATTTACCCGCAGTGACCGTGGCGATCATCGCCGCACTCGCATTGCTGCCCGGCAAGGGCTGCGCGGGCATCGGTGCCGTGATCACCGGCGTGTGCTCCGCGTGACGCTCGCAGTGGCGGCATGCATATTTGAAGCGCACGTGCTGAAGCACCGATGCCTTGACTTCGATATGCAACTGTTCGCTGACCTCTTCGCCCATGCGGTGCAGTGCGTGCGCGCAGCACGGACATACCTTCGCACTTTCGGGCAGATCGTATTCGATGCGCTGACGCGGCAGGTGCGCCGGTAACGGCTTACGTCCCGGTTTGCTTCTCGTGAGTGCCGGCGCATCCGGCAGACCCGTGTCGGGCAGCACAAATGCGTCGCCAGTGGCGTCGGCGTCCATGTCGTCGGCCTCGGTACTGGCGATCTGTTCGGCCTCGTCGAAGACGCGATCCTTGAGCTTCTCGCTGCTCGGGGCGAAGCGCCTGCTCTGCGCGAGACGGAACTGCTCTTCAAGCTGGGTAATCCGTTCGCCCAGCTGCCGGTTGCGTGTCTCGAGCTCACGGATATAGGCCTGGGCGGCCGGCGGCAATCGGGAGAAGTCGTCCCCGTTCATGCCTCCACGATAGCGAAGTGTCGCCCGCGATGGGTTTACGGGAATTTGTAACAGGCAGGCCGCACAGTATTGCTGACGGGCGGCCCCGATGCTCAACTGGCGTGACGGTACGACCGTACCGGATGGCGGCGTACAGCATCAATGTCGATACCCTCCAGGAGCCAGTGCAACTGCTCGCTCGTCAGCTTGACGACGGTCTGCTGCCGGCGCGGCCATACGAAGTGGTCTTCCTCGAGGCGCCTCAACATCATCCAGAAACCGTTGCGATCGTAGAACAGCAGTTTGACCCGGTTGCGTTTGCGGTTGTGGAAGGCGAAGACGGCGCGAGCAAACGGGTCGAGCTGCATGGACTGCTCGACGAGCGTCACGAGGCTATTGATGCCGGCCCGGAAGTCGATCGGTTCGCGATGCAGGAAGACCGCCAGGTCCGCCTCGAAGCGGAACATCAAGGTGCTCCCAATGCAACGACCACGGCATTGATGATTGCAACGTCGCCTGCTGAACATTCGAGCTCAAGGTTCACGCCGTTGGGCAGGTGAGCCGTCAGCCGTGCCGGTCGTGTTGACGGGGGCGCAGCGCAGGATTATTCGGCACTGGTGGCCCGTTGCGACGCGGGTGCGGGCGCGCACGCCATGACCGGCGTCGGCTCGTCGATCGTAACGACCGGCGCAAACGCCGACAGTGCGACCGGCGCGTCGTGCCTGACCGGGGCACCGCCCTGTTCACGCGCCCGAACCCACTTATGCAGCTGGTTGGCATTCACGCCGGCCTTAAGGGCGAGGCCCGATAGCGAAGCCCCCGGACGCAGACAGGCTTCAACCAGTCGTCGCTTGTCCATCGGGTCAAAGCTTCGCTTGCCGCCGACGCCAACACGGGTCACTCGCAAGGGCAAAAAGCTCAGGTCATCTTCTGTCATGGATTGCGTCCGCAAAGTAGGGTTGCGGACGCAATCGTGGCCCTTCTCGCTAATGGAAGCTAGGTGTGCGAAATCGCGCGCTTACAATAAAACGGCCAACTCGGTCTTCGCCTGCGGCGTGTATCAAGGACGTAACGTTTTTTCCGTGATTCGTGCCTTTATCGCCTCTGCCGGCGACAGGATGGCCACATGGTCGCCGGTCAGGCACGTGTGGCGTAGTTGTTGCTCTGAATCGTATCCCGAGTCATTGCCGCGGACGGCTCGTCACGATTCGCCTGGTGCTCGTGTGTTGCCTCTCAGACAAGAAAACATGACGACGCGTCCTTTCGCGGATGGCGACATCGCGAATCCGCGCGATAGCTTCTGCTGACGCCACGGTTTTCCATTTTGAAACGAAAACGAGGTCATGATGACGGACAAAACCACGAGCCACTGGATGTCGACGCGCCGGCGCTTCCTCAAAGCGGCGCTGCAAAGCGGTAGCGTTGCGCTTTTGAGCAGGGCGGTGCCGACGCTTTCGCGGATAGCGCTATTCACGCCTGCTGGTTTGGCTGTGACTGTGCGAAATGCTGCTGCAGGCGGCTTCAGCGATTGGAGTCAGCACGCGCGCGCTGCCGATGCCTCCTTCGGTGAGAACCCGGACAATACGGAACTACAGGGAATCGTCACGAATCTGGTTGCGCAAAACGTGAGTGTGGTGGAGACCGACACTCAACTGTCCAATTGGCTCGATGACACTCAATTTAGTGCAGCGATGGCAGATGCAACACGCTTCAATCAGATGGTCCATTCGGCGGGGTTGAAAGTCGTGTGGTATTACCCGTCACTTGAAGTGATCAGCAAGGGTGGCGAGAACGGCCCATCGATGTACAAGACCCATCCCGATTGGCTGCAAGTAGGACTTGATGGCCGGGCGAATGTGTTCTATGGCAGCCTGGTGTTCTGGGTGGATCCGGGCGACGAAAGTGCCTGGATGAGTCCGAATGGCCCTTGGAGGCAAGTTTACCTGGACCGCATCAAACTGCTGGTGCAGACCGGCACGGATGGTATCTGGCCTGATGTGCCGATCTATTTCAATGGCGCCGTTGACTGGTGCGATGCCTCATCGTGGGGGGCGGCGGCTTTTAAAGCGGACACCGGCCTCAATCTCCCGTCCGCACCAAACTGGAACGATTCCAGTTTCAGGCGCTGGGTCGAGTGGCGCCACCGGAATCTGAACCAATTCCAGATGGATATCGCCGCTGCGGCGCGTTCGGTCAATCCCGCCATTCAAATCTTCGTTGAGACGGTCACCTGCGATTACCATGACGCCACCCTGATCGGACTGGATGGCGCCTACTTGCGGAAAACCGATGGCATAACCCAGGTCTGGGAAGTCGATGTGCTGAGTAACAGCGATGCGATGCGCTATTCGCAGGAGAATGACTGGATATGCCTGATCGCAATGTACAAGTATGCGAAGGCGGCGAGCGCTGGTAAGCCGGCCTGGGCCTTCAGTTACGGATGGCAGGAGGACGATGCCGTCCAGGTCATGGCTGAGTTACTGGCAGCCGGGTGCAACCCCTATGAGGTTCAGGTGCCCGGGAAGACCGTTGGCGTGGGTGCTGCCATGCGTACGCGCATGTATGCGTTCGTCAATACGAATAGCGCCAGGCTCTTTGATGCCACCTCGCTGGCCAATGTCGCGCTTTACCACTCCAGCGCATCTCGCGATTATGTGAATCCTACTATCGGCAATGGGCTGTTTTGCACCACGACGCAGCCCAGTGCAGCCGCGGCGTGGTGGAGCACCGCCGATACCGATAGTTGCTACCAGCAACAATGGCTCGGCGAGTATCGGGGCACGGTCAAAGCACTCGTGCACGCGCATATCCCTTTCTCGGTACTGACAAGCCCGACTTTCAGTGCAGGCGATCTCACCGGTTACAAGGTATTGCTGCTGCCCGATCTGGAAGCCGTCTCGGATAATGAAGCCGCCATTATCAGGCAGTTCGTCACGGCTGGCGGCACGATCATCATCACCGGCCCGAACCCCACTGGCCTCAACGAATTCGGGGATGCCCGCTCCAACTATGCCCTGGCCGATGCGCTTGGCTTCAATCAGGGAACCGCGCCGCCAGCCAGTCAGAAGCATGCGTTCGGATCTGGCTGGGTCTATTACTTTTCCGATCTTCCTGGCAAGCAGTACCTGATTAATGGCGGGCAGGGCGATTACAATAAAATAATTGGTTCGCTCTTGAGCAGCATCGCACCGGTAGTCACCACTGACGCCGACCGTCGGATCCATCTGGAAGCAAACCAGTTGGGAAGTGAAATCCTCCTGCATTTTACGAACTTCACCTTCACAGCCAACGGTACGTTCCAAGTGTTACCTGCGAGTTTTAACGTATATCTGACGCAACCGGCCGGCAAGACTATAAGTGCCGTGAATATCAGTTCGCCGGACAACAGCACCGCGGCACTCCAGCCGGTAGCGTTTTCCGCGACCGGCAACACTGTCAGTTTTGCCCTGAGCCTTAAGCAATACTCGCTGGTAGTGGTGAGTCTCCAATAGTTCTTCGCTGTTTCGAATGGACAGATCACGCCGGAAAAATCGGAGGAAGTGAGATGCCCCCTGTTTTTCGTCATCTAGGGAAGCGGTGTCAAGCGGCGATATTCCGTTCGTGCCGAGTCGTGGTTGCATTTGTGCAACGTTTTTGCGCATGTTCATTTCGCCCAAGGGGCTCGGTCTGGACAGGCGTAAACGGGTGCCTTCAGGATTCGGACGAAAACGTACGCCAGCGACCCGCAAAGCCTTACGGAGTCCGACCTGCAAAATTCGATTTTGCTTGCGCGCGGGACACGGCCGCGCAGGCGTTTGCCTTCGCGTTCGTCCGTTTGCTTGAGCCCCAGCCCGGCGCGCTGCGCGCGAGCCGCACGAGCTTGGCTCGGGCCACCTCCAGCAAACGACTGTCGGCCGGATACGCGACGGCCTTCTGCTGCACCGTCGCATCAACGATGACCCGCTCGAATTTGGCCGGCGTCACCGTCTTCATCTGCACGGCGGCCACGATCGTCGTCGCCAATAACTCCTCGACACCGGCTTCGCCCAAGGCTTGCCGAAAGCGCACCAGGTTGGTCGGATCGCACGGCGGGCGCGACTGAAAGTACTCCTCGCCGCAGAAAAACTGGAAGTAGACGTTCTCCGCCCAGCGTTCGCACACCGACTCATCGCTCTCGTTGTACGCGTGCTTCAGATAGAGCGTAAGCACTCGATGAGTACCGTCACGATTGACGTTGACGCGCGAGAGGCTTGGCTGCTAGCGAACGGGATCGATTTT
>NZ_JBYSWU010000027.1:0-98311 GCF_058781505.1 Paraburkholderia sp. FW306-2-2C-D06C
TCCCGTATCAAGTGCCATACAAGACACTTTAGTACGGGATTGACATCTTTCAATGAATTTCTAACTCAGAACACTAGGAGAGGAGCAACGCACGTTGAGTGATACTGAGAACGAGAAGCCCGATTGCCGCGGCCCAACTGCCCGCGACGCGCACGGCAATGGCGATCCAGGTGGGTCGTAGCCGCAGCAGGAACGAGGTCGCCGCAACCGTGTAGGCGATCAGGATGAAGCTCGCGAACACCATGCCCGCTATGAAAACGCCTGGGCGGATTTGACCCACGATGGCTGATCCGTTTGCGTACCCATGGGTCAGGCCAAACCCGACCGATAGAATCAAGATCAGCCATGACGGCAGCGTCAAGGCAGCCGCAAGGAGGGAACCCAGCAATACGGCTGAGACCACGTTGAGCAGGAGAACGCCACGCAGATCCGGAACTGAAAGGGCAGTGCACGCGCCGGCCGCCATGGCGGCCGGAAATGCCCAAAGCACGAATTCACATCGTTTCAGGCCGTTCTGCCCCGCCAGCGCGCCGAGTACCAGCATGGGCAATACATGTTCCGGCGACGTCAACGGATGTAGCATCCCGGCGTAAAAGTCGCCCGCGCCCTGGTACACCGCGTGTGCTTCGGCTGATGCAAGCAACATCAGCGCACTCAGACCGGCAGCGGCTTGCCGGACCACCCGGTGCAATGTGCGCATGCGTCACGCTCCCCGAATCGCATACGTGAGGAAATAGACACCGCAGCCGGAGATGAGGGCCCCGCCTGCCCGCAGTGCATAGCCGCCCGCCTTCCAGCGATTGACTGTGCCGGTCAGGATGCCGAGTGCATGAAGTGTGCCGGTGGCCGCGACGAAGCCGATCGCGTAGGTCATTGGGTTCGCGGACCCGGGCAGTTCCGCCCCGTGTGCGTGTCCATGGCAGATGGCGAACAGGGCAACCAGCAGACCCGCAATCCAGAGCGGCGGCGTCAACGCAAGTGCCACCGCCGCACCGAGCGCCAGTGCCGATAGCGCAATGCCGACCTCGATCCCCGGAATCGGGACGCCCAGGCCGCCGAGAACAGCGCCGAAGGCCATGACGATCGGGAACGTGACCGGCAGCACCCAAATCGCCGGCCTCCCCAGCTGGGCACCCCACAATCCAACTGCAACCATCGCGACGACATGATCCAGGCCGGAAATCGGGTGTCTGAAACCGGCGAGCAGGCCGCCGGATATGTCGCCTTGGCCGATATGCGCGAATGCGATGAGCGGAAAAAGACACCCATACCCGAATACAAGTCCCGCGTGGATCGCGCGTCGCATTCCGAAAGTCATGATGTTCCTGTCGAGGTGTCTGCACCCGTCTGACACCGGACTGAGTACGCATCGGAGCTGGCTTTTCCAGGCTTCGTCAAGTCATCTGCAGGGGCGTCATCCGTCGACTATCCGGCGTTCCCCAACACTATAGGTCGCCTGCAGCGAGTCGCCAACGGCGTTGGTGCGCGGATCGGAGTCCGGGAAGGCTGTGAGGCAAACTTCCGGCTTGCCAGCACCTGCCGGAATTCAATGCCGAACAAACGCAACGCTGCGCGCCGGCACCGCATGCCGACGATATCGTTCGGGGTGACGATCTGGCGTGTTTCCGTAGCTTTGTCGACGGAAGGGCGTAGAGGCGAGCGTGAGCGCGATGTGAGGCGACGCTACGCTGTACATCAACAAGAACTACATTGCAACGGACGGCGCGTGTCAGCCTTAACTTGCCGGAGGTGGCGGTGGCGGGAAGCCTCGGGGCGGCGGTGCATAGGGCCGTGTGCCCGGCGCGATCATCATGCGTCCGCGGACCGGAATGCGATCACCGGCGGCATACATGCACTGGAGGTACGCATAGTCGTAGCGGCGCTGCACGTCGTAGGCCGAGCCTTGCGCGGCGCCCGCGCCAAACGCGCTCCCGACAAGCAGGCCGGCACCGGCGCCCACGGCCGCGCCGGAGCCTCCGTTGAACGCCGCACCCGCAGCCGCGCCGAGTGCCGTTCCAACGGCGGCGCTGCCCACCGCGCTTGCGGTTGCCGCCTGGTTGGCTGACACTCCGCCCACCTGTTCGAACGCAAATTGCCGGCACGAGGCGTCGTCCGCGCGGAACTGATCAAACGTTTTTCCGGTACCGGGCAACGCCATCACGCTCGGGGCAGTCGGCAGGACGGAGCACGCGCTGACCCAGGTCAGCGCGGCGATCAGGGCAAGCCTTGAATAGTTCATGTCGCTTTGAAAATCCGTTTGATCGTCAACGGGACGGTGCTGGCTGTGGCGACACTTCACGCCACCCGCCAGGGCACTGGTTCACGTACGGGTAATAGGCCCTGGACGCTTCGCAGTAATACCAGGATCCGCTCGACTGACCCGGTCCGGCTGACGGTTGCCCCTGTTCGACGTAGTTTGTCGGAGCAGCCGGCACGACGACGACGGGCTGGTAGTAGTACGGGAGCGGAGCGACCGGATAGTAGAAAGGAACGCCCATTCCGACAAAGACGCGGACGCGCGCGGCATCTGCTGACCCGCATGCGCACGCTGCGGCAACGACCGACAGCGTGACGCAAATTTTCAGGCGCTTCACGACGAACTCCTCACAGGACGTTTTTCTCCATCAACTTGACGCCGACATCGTCTCCGGCTAACAGCGACCGGCAGTACCGCTGAACCCCTTGCCGGCTTGCGTTGTTCACTCTTCAGTGGCGCCCTCGCTCTATCCCGGATGCAAAGTGCGAACAGGAAACGTTGAATTAGTGCCGTCGCATTCCACCGAACCCGCGCATGCCACCGCCGGGGAATGGTGTGCGGTGAAAGCCTCCTCCCATTGGCGCACCGAAGCGGTTATGGCCCATCTGATGAAAATGGCCGAAACGATCGAAACGATGGAAACGATGGAAACGATCGACAAAGATAAAGCTCGCTCCTGCGCCGACGAAAAACGGGGGCCCCCAATACCAGGGGTCGGGATACGGGTAGGCCGCGACCGGATACCACAACACGCTATCAACCGGGCTTTGCACGATCTGCCATGTTCCGTCACTTTGCAGGCATGCACGTCCAACGATCTGCTGCGTCGTGCCGTCGATTTGTGCCTGCCCGACGACCGCCCGACAATTGGTGACGTCGGCCAATACAGGTAGATCATCATATGTTTGCGCGAGTGCAGGCGCAGAAAAGGCGAGACAGACGAGTAATGTCCCAAAAGGAAGTAATTTGTCCATGATGGGGTCCCGAAATGGATCCCCGACGTTTCGACGCGCCGCTTCACCGGCGTCACCCAGCACATCGGTTTGCTTGCGCAAATTCACGCCGCGGTGGTAGAGGCTTGCCGCTCGGGGCGTGATTGCCTGATGGGTAAACGATGGAATACACCGGGTTATTCCAGGGCGTGAAGGAGTCAGTCGATCGCCGAGGCGATCACCATGCGATTCCACAGTCTGCGTGCCCGGATCGCGGTTGTCGTCATGCTATTGATGCTGGCAGCGCAGGGGGCTGCATACATCGTCATCTGCTCGGTCATCCGTTCGAATGCCCGCAGCAATTCTGAGGAGCAGCTCTCGGTCGCTGAGCGCGTGTTCAGGCAGGTACTGCGGAGCAAACGGGTTACATCAAGGCGATCTCGCACTGGGTCGCCGAGAAAGCGATCCAGCAATGCGCGGCATGGCATGCGAAAGGGATCGAAACTTCCGCTTCGGCATAAGGCCGCTCCCCTGTATCTGTCGACGACACGCGCTGGCGTCGACGTCACCGCAAATCGTCAAGATCCGGCGACATCTGTTTCTTCGTGTTTGCGCCAGGAGCACGGCCGGATGCATCGCCCTCTGGCAACGATGCCTTCAGCACATCGAGATGAAAAACCACAGCCTCGCCGATCCTCACAATGCAGGCATCCCTCTGCTTCGGGACGTGGCCGCTTTCCGGGGTAGCACCGCTGCCTTCGATCGCCTGCGCCACCCTGTTCACACTGCATCCGCCAGCATCGACTGACGACAGTCCGCCGCGGCGCACCGGCACGCGTACTGCGCCCGAACGTCTTCATCCAGCGGATCGTCCGTGGCGAGCAGATATTCAATAAACAGTTCTTCACCGGCCTCGATCGGCCGGAGCGTGTGGATGAAAACGCGACCGGCGTCTTCGATGGTCTCGCAGTTTGGCGCGCAGGCGTGGTTCAGCCATCGTGCGCTACTGCCGCCGCGGCTGCCGTCGATCACGCGCCCGTCTGACAGGCCAAAAAGAAACGTATGCCCGGCGACGCCTTCACGCCGATGCCGGCGCACTGCTTCCCGCCACGCCGTGACTTCACCCTTGTACTCGAGCACGCGTTCGCCCGCTGCGAGCGGCCGCATCGCGAACACACCCTTCCCATGAACTGACGACCGCCGGACGATCACGCGCCGCATACTGCTCCCCTGAGACTGATACCCGCACCAGTATAAAAGCGGCCAATTTCCGCATTCACTGCGACGTGATGCGTGACTCGTCGCAGCTCAGCGGGGCCGGTCGTCATATTGAAGCTGGAGAGCCGGAGTGTCCCGCGGTGCACCCAACCCTGGCGGCGACATTTCCGCAAATCTCGACACCCGACTGTCCGCGGCCGGCGGCTGTCGCTGCGGTCAGGCCCCGTTCACGGCATCCTTGAACGCCTTGCCCGCCGTGAACTTGACAGTCTTCGCGGCCGGGATCTGGATTTCGGCGCCGGTCGCCGGATTGCGGCCGACCCGCGCGGCGCGCGCGCCCGTCGAAAACGACCCGAAGCCGATCAGCTGCACGGTGTCGCCTTTTTTGACGGCCGCCGTGACCGCGCCGATGAACGCATCGATCGCCTCGCCCGTTGCCGCCTTGCTCGCGCCCGTCGTCGCGGCGACCGCATCCACCAGTTCCTGCTTGTTCATTATCGATTCCGCGTTGTGGTTGGGATGTCGCCACCCTACCCGATGCCCGCGCCTTCACGCAATCACCGCCTGCAGGCAGACCGGTTCCGCGACGACCGGCTCAACGGCAGGTGCATTGACTGCACCACGCGCCGTCCGGGGCGGCCGGACGCGCGCGAACACGCTTGATCGGCTGCGAATTTATCGGGGACACGGTCCATTTCTGCGACTCGTTCCCGCAGACGAAATGCAGGCAGAAGCATTTCCCCTGGCCCCGCGGGCAACGCCTATCACGGGTGAAGGTCAACGCTCGCTGGAAGACTGAGGCGGCCTGCGGCGACGCCTGGACAACGCGACGCATTCCGCATCTCTGCCTCAGGCGCGGGTCTGCAGTGGGACACCCTCGACGAAGACATCAGTGTCGCCGGATTACTTCGCGGCCAGATGGATGCGACTGTCCGGTGAATCGTCTTTCGCCGTTCGAGCAGACTTTGTTGTCTGCTAACGCGTCGGTAGCGATTGGTGCAGACTTTTTTGTGCGCCCATGCCGGGCGCACAAAAAAAAGGCGTCACGTTGCCGTGACGCCTTAAAAGTTCTAGCCATTCCGAGGGCCGTGCTAGAACCTGAGAGACGGTATTTCGAAAGTTTTGCCCGGCGACGCGGGCGTGAACAGCGCGGACAACTGGCAAATTCCATGTGAACAGCAGCGCAGACCAAGTTTGGTTCAAAAACTTCAAATTCTCGAACACCAAACCGTCTTTCGAAATGAGATTCCATTTTTTATGGTTATGCTGACTAAGTCAAGCAAAATCTGGCGAGTCTTCATTCGTTTCGGCAAAATATTCCGATACAATGAATCTTCAGAAGAAAAATGGACTACATGCCCCACCAAGGGTCCGTCGGAAGAACATTGCCGGACGGTCGCCATCAGCATGTGAACAGATAAATTGAAATATAGTTCCAAAAAAACGAGATGACCCAACCCACGCCTTCCCGGACTGCTGCTGACCTCCCCAGAGAGAAAGAGGGCTCGGGAGACGAAGTTACCGCGCTGGCACGCGGCTTGACCGTGCTGCGCTCGATCGCCTCGGCCGACGCGCCGCTCAGCAATCGCGATCTGACCGAACTCACCGGCATTCCGAAGCCGACCGTCTCGCGGATCACGGCCACGCTGGTCGGCGCGGGTTTCCTGTTCCGCCTGCCGGACAGCGAACGTTTCGTGCTGACCTCGTCCGTTCTGGAACTGAGCAACGGTTTTCTGCGCAATTTCGACATCCGGGCCCGCGCGCGGCCGTTCCTGATCGAACTTGCCGAACGCACCGCCCTGTCCGTGCATCTGGCCGTGCGCGACCGCCTCGACATGGTGGTGATCGACGCAATCCGGCCGCGTTCGGCGGTGCTGGTGTCGCGCCTCGAAATCGGCTCGCGGATGAATCTGAGCCGCACCGCCATCGGCCGCGCCTATCTCGCGACGCTCGGCGAACCGGAACGGGAAAAGCTGCTGATCGGCTTGCAGGCCGCCGAAGGCGACGACTGGGGGCCTACCAGCAACCGGCTCGTCAGCGCACTGCAAGAAACCGCCGAACAAGGCTTCGCCATCGCGACAGGCGAATGGTACGACGGCCTGAATGCGATCGCGGCGGGTTTCATCGGACCGTCGGGCGAACGCTATGCGGTCAACTGCGGCGGTTCAGCGGACCAGTGTCCGCGCGACTGGCTGGTATCGCGCGCGGCGCCGGCGCTGCTCGAATGCATCTCGAAAATCACGCTCGAAATCGGCGGCACGCCTGGGCGCCGTCTCGATAACTAAACCGCGCCGAAGCGTCCCCCGTCAACGCCGGGTGCATCCTGTAACCTTCGTAATCAAAAGAAAAATACACGGGTGGACTGTTACCGAGCGTGCGACGTACGATCATGCTTTCCCGTTGCGGGGCGCTGCCGGGATTGCCGTTATGAAGTGTGCGCGCGGCTCGCTTGCAGCTGCGTCCGGCACGGCGCCTTGCTGGCATCGTTGCCGCGCATCGTCGCGGTGCACCGCGCTGTGCACCGCGCTGTGCACCGAATTCGCTGCGGCAATCCGGCTCACAGCACAGCTCCATAACGGCCCAGCCGACCTGTCATGATGGCGCACTGCATTAACATCTTTGTCCCGCGCCTCGGGTAGCATCGCGCTGAACAAGCGCGGCGCCCCGCTGCCGAAACCGCCTGTTACGCCGAGTGCGTGCCGAGCCGCCGAACTGTCGAGGCGGCCCCTCGCGCAGCGGCTCACATCCAAGCCAGCCACCTGACCGAACCGATGGACGAACTACAAAAGCATTCGGAAACCTCACGCCCTGCCGCTCCGGCTTCAAAGCCGGGTTCACAGCCGGCTGCACAACCGGCCGCACAACCGGGCTCGCAACCGTCCACCCCCGGCACGCAGGCAGGCGGTCCCGCGAACGCGCCAGGCGAGGTGCGGCGGCATCGCGGCCGCAACATCGCCTTGATCGTCGCGGCGCTGGTGATCCTCGGGTTCGTGCTGTGGCGCTGGCATCCTTGGGGCGGACCGGCCGGCGGCGCCAGCGCGGCTGCCGGTGCGAGCGGCGCAAGCGGCGCCCGCCCGGGCCGCGGCGGTCCCGGCGGCATGGCCAACATGCCGCAACCGGTCCATGTCGCAAGCGCCACGCAAGGCGAAATGCCGGTCGTGCTGACCGCGCTCGGCACGGTCACGCCGCTCGCCAACGTGACGGTGCTGCCGCAGTTGAGCGGCGTGCTGCAGGACGTGTATTTCAAGGAAGGTCAAATGGTCCAGAAGGGCGATGTGCTCGCGCAGATCGACCCGCGTCCGTATCAGATCTCGCTCGACAACGCGCAAGGCACGCTGGCGCGCGACGAGGCGCTGCTGCAAACCGCCCGCCTCGACCTGAAGCGCTATCAGACGCTGCTCGCGCAAGACTCGATCGCGAGCCAGCAGGTCGATACGCAGGCCTCGCTCGTCAGACAGTACGAAGGCACGGTGAAATCCGACCGGGCCAACATCGACACCTTCAAGCTCGACCTCGTCTACGCGCGCATCACCGCGCCGGTGTCGGGGCGCGTCGGTCTGCGCCAGGTCGATCCGGGCAACTACGTGACGCCGAGCCTGACCAACGGCATCGTCGTGATCACGCAGTTGCAGCCGATCAGCGTGATCTTCACGACCTCCGAAGACAACCTCCAGCAGATTCTCCAGCAGACCCAAACCGGCGCGAAGCTTTCGGTCACCGCGTATGACCGCAGCAATACCACGTCGCTCGAAAGTGGCACGCTCGAAACGCTCGACAACCAGATCGACACCACCACCGGCACGGTCAAGCTGCGCGCGATCTTCCAGAACACGAAGAGCCTGCTGTACCCAAATCAGTTCGTCAACACGCGCCTGCTGGTGAATACGATCAAGGACGCGGTGATCGTGCCGACAACGGCCGTGCTGAACGGCTCGATGGGCCAGTTCGTGTACATCGTGAAGCCGGACAACTCCGTCACGGTGCGGCCGGTCAAGATCGGTCCGGTCGACGGTGAACGCACCAGCATCAAATCCGGCCTGCAAGTCGGCGAGCGTGTGGTGATCGACGGTTCGGACCGGCTGCGCGAAGGCGCGAAGATCACGATTCCGGCCGACAAGCCGAGCGCCGCCTCGGGTGCCCGTGGCGCGAGCGGCGCGGCCGCAGCGTCGGGCGCATCCGGCGCACGCGGACATCACGGCAAACACCCGGCGCAAGCCTCGCAATAAAGGCATGGCAATTACCGCATGAATCCCTCCCGCGCCTTTATTCTGCGTCCCGTCGGCACCGCCCTGCTGATGGCGGCGATCATGCTGGTCGGTCTCGTCGCGTTGCGCTTCCTGCCGCTGTCCGCGCTGCCCGAGGTCGACTACCCGACGATCCAGGTGCAGACCTTCTATCCGGGCGCGAGCCCGGACGTGATGACGTCCTCCGTCACCGCGCCGCTCGAACGGCAGTTCGGGCAGATGCCGTCGTTGAATCAGATGTCGTCGCAAAGCTCGGCCGGCTCCTCGATCATCACGCTGCAGTTCAGCCTCGATCTGCCGCTCGACATCGCCGAGCAGGAAGTCCAGGCGGCGATCAACGCAGCCGGCAACCTGCTGCCGTCCGATCTGCCCGCGCCGCCGATCTACGCCAAGGTCAATCCGGCCGACGCGCCGATCCTCTCGCTCGCGATCACGTCGAAAACGCTGCCGCTCACGCAGGTGCAGGATCTCGCCGACACGCGCCTCGCGCAGAAGATTTCGCAGGTGGCGGGCGTGGGTCTGGTGAGCCTGTCGGGCGGTCAGCGCCCGGCCGTGCGGATTCAGGCGAACCCGCGCGCGCTCGCCGCCTATGGACTGAATCTCGACGATCTGCGCACCACGATTTCGAACCTGAACGTCAACACGCCGAAGGGCAACTTCGACGGCCCCACGCGTAACTACACGATCAACGCGAACGATCAGCTGACCGACGCCGACGCATACAGGAGCGCGGTGGTCGCCTACAAGAACGGCCGCGCGGTGATGCTGACGGACGTCGCCACCATCGTGCAAGGCGCGGAGAACACCAAGCTCGGCGCGTGGGTCAACAACACGCCGGCGATCATCCTGAACGTGCAGCGCCAGCCGGGCGCGAACGTGATCCAGCTGGTGGACAGCATCAAGACGCTCCTGCCGCAGTTGCAACAGGCGCTGCCCGCCGCGCTCGACGTCCAGATCGTCACCGACCGCACCACCACGATCCGCGCATCGGTGCGCGACGTGCAGTTCGAACTGCTGATGTCCGTGGTGCTGGTGGTGCTGGTGATGTACCTGTTCCTCGCCAACATCTACGCCACGATCATCCCGAGCCTGTCGGTGCCGCTGTCGCTGATCGGCACGCTCGCCGTGATGTACCTGTGCGGCTTCTCGCTCGACAATCTGTCGCTGATGGCGTTGACCATCGCGACCGGTTTCGTGGTCGACGACGCGATCGTGATGATCGAGAACATCGCGCGTTATGTCGAAGAAGGCGACTCGGCATTGGAGGCCGCGCTGAAAGGCTCGAAACAGATCGGCTTCACGATCATTTCGCTGACGGTTTCGCTGATCGCCGTGCTGATTCCGCTGCTGTTCATGGGCGACGTGGTCGGGCGCCTGTTCCACGAATTCGCGATCACGCTGGCGGTGACGATCGTGATCTCGGCGATCGTTTCGCTGACGCTCGTGCCGATGATGTGCGCGAAACTCCTGCGCCACACGCCGCCGCCCGAAAGCCACCGCTTCGAAGCGAAGGCGCATGCGTTCGTCGACTACGTGATCGCCCGTTATGCCGTCGCGCTCACGTGGGTGCTGAACCGGCAACGCTCGACGCTGTTCGTCGCGGTGCTGACGCTGGTGCTGACCGGCGTGCTGTATGTCTTCATTCCGAAGGGCTTTTTCCCGGTGCAGGATACCGGCGTGATCCAGGCGATCACGCAGGCGCCGCAGTCGGTGTCGTATGCGTCGATGGCCGAGCGGCAGCAGGAACTCGCCGCGCAGATCCTGAAGAACCCGGACGTCGACAGCCTGACCTCGTTCATCGGCGTGGACGGCAGCAATATCACGCTGAACAGCGGCCGCATGCTGATCAACCTGAAGCCGCGCGACGACCGCAAGAACACCGCGAGCGAAGTGATCCGCCAGTTGCAGCAGGACGTCGCGCATATTCCCGGCGCGTCGCTGTATATGCAGCCGGTGCAGGATCTGACGATCGACTCGACAGTCAGCCCGACACAGTACCAGTTCATGCTGACCGATCCGAACATCGGCGAATTCACCACGTGGGTGCCGAAGCTGGTCGAGCGGTTGAAGCAGGCGCCGGAACTGGCGGACGTGGCCACCGACTTGCAGGACAACGGCCAGTCGGTCTACATCGAGATCGACCGCGCCACCGCGTCGCGTTACGGCATCACGCCCGCCACCGTCGACAACGCGCTGTACGACGCGTTCGGCCAGCGCATCATCTCGACCATCTTCACGCAGTCGAACCAGTACCGCGTGATTCTGGAAGCGCAGCCGCAGGTCCAGCACTACACCGAATCGCTGAATGCGATCTATCTGCCCTCTTCCACGTCGTCGGGCGGCCAGGTGCCGCTGTCGGCCATCGCGCGCTTCGTCGAGAAGCCCGCGCCGCTGCTGGTCACGCACCTGAGCCAATTCCCCGCCACCACCGTCTCGTTCAATCTCGCGCCCGGTTCGTCGCTCGGCGCGGCCGTAAAAGCGATCGCCCAGGCGGAGAAAGATATCGGCTTGCCGGCTTCGTTCCAGACGCGCTTCCAGGGCGCGGCGCTGGCGTTCCAGGCGTCGCTGTCGAACGAACTGTTCCTGATTCTGGCGGCGATCGTCACGATGTATATCGTGCTCGGCGTGCTGTACGAGAGCTTCATCCACCCGATCACGATTCTGTCGACGCTGCCGTCGGCCGGGGTCGGCGCATTGCTCGCGCTGGTGATGACGGGGCATGATCTCGACATCATCGGCATCATCGGCATCGTGCTGCTGATCGGTATCGTGAAGAAGAACGCGATCATGATGATCGACTTCGCGCTCTACGCCGAGCGCGAGGAAGGCAAGGCGCCGCGCGAGGCGATCTATCAGGCGTGTCTGCTGCGCTTCCGGCCGATTCTGATGACCACGCTCGCCGCGCTGCTTGGCGCGCTGCCGCTGATGCTCGGCACCGGCGCCGGCTCCGAATTGCGCCGGCCGCTCGGTATTGCGATTGCCGGCGGCCTGGTCGTCAGCCAGTTGCTGACGCTGTTCACAACGCCGGTGATCTATCTCGCATTCGACTCGCTCGCCCGCCGCGCGCGCGAGCGCTTCAATCGCGGCAGGCCTACGCCGCCCGCCACCGATGCAGGGAACTGACCGATGAACCTGTCGCGTCCGTTTATCTCCCGCCCGGTCGCCACCACCTTGCTGGCGATCGGCATCGCGCTGTCCGGCATTTTCGCGTTCACCAGGCTGCCGGTCGCGCCGCTGCCGCAGGTCGATTTCCCGACCATTTCGGTGCAGGCGACGCTGCCGGGCGCGAGCCCGGACACGGTGGCGACGAGTGTCGCCAGTCCGCTCGAACGGCATCTCGGCTCGATTGCCGACGTGACCGAAATGACCTCGCAGAGCTCGGTCGGCTCGACGCGGATCACGCTGCAGTTCGGCCTGAACCGCGACATCGACGGCGCCGCGCGCGACGTGCAGGCGGCCATCAATGCCGCGCGCGCCGATCTGCCGGCGAGCCTGCGCAGCAACCCGACGTATCACAAGGTGAATCCGGCCGACGCGCCGATCCTGATTCTCGCGCTCACCTCGAAGACGCTGACCGCCGGCCAGTTGTACGACTCCGCGGCCACCGTGCTGCAGCAGTCGCTGTCGCAGGTGGACGGGGTTGGCGAAGTGGATGTGAGCGGCTCGGCCAACCCGGCGGTGCGCGTCGAACTGGAACCGCAGGCGCTGTTCCACTACGGCATCGGTCTCGAAGACGTGCGCGCGGCGCTCGCCGCGGCCAACGCGAACAGTCCGAAAGGCTCGATCGAGTTCGGCCCGAACCGCGTGCAGATCTATACCAACGACCAGGCGAGCAAGGCGGCGCAGTATCGCGACCTCGTGATCGCGTATCGCAACGGCGCGGCGGTGAAACTGTCCGATGTCTCGGAAGTGGCCGATTCGGTCGAGGACCTGCGCAACCTCGGCCTCTTCAACGGCAAGCGTTCAGTGCTGGTGATTCTGTACCGCCAGCCGGGCGCGAACATCATTGAAACGATCGACCGCGTGACCGCGATGCTGCCGCAGTTGCATGCGTCGCTGCCCGCCGACGTCGACATCGCGCCGGCCGCCGACCGTTCCACCACGATCCGGTCGTCGCTGAAAGACACCGAGCGCACGCTGATGATCGCGGTGGCGCTGGTGGTGATGGTGGTGTTCCTGTTCCTGCGCAACTGGCGCGCCACGCTGATTCCGAGCGTCGCCGTGCCGATCTCGATCATCGGCACGTTCGCCGCGATGTACCTGCTCGGCTTTTCGATCGACAACCTGTCATTGATGGCGTTGACGATCGCAACCGGCTTCGTGGTCGACGACGCGATCGTGGTGCTGGAGAACATTTCACGGCACATCGAGAACGGCGTGCCGCGCATGCAGGCGGCGTTTCTCGGCGCACGCGAAGTCGGCTTCACGGTGCTGTCGATCAGCATCTCGCTGGTCGCCGTGTTCCTGCCGATTCTGCTGATGGGCGGCATTGTCGGGCGGCTGTTCCGCGAGTTCGCGCTGACGCTCTCGCTGGCGATCGCCGTGTCGCTGCTCGTCTCCCTCACCCTCACGCCGATGATGTGTTCGCGCCTCCTGCGCGAACCGCACGAGCAGGAGGAAGAAGGACGTTTCGGACGCTGGCTCGAACGCGGCTTCGCGACGATGCATCGCGGCTATGAACGCACGCTCGGCTGGGCGCTGCTGCATCCGCGTCTGATCGTGGCGATTCTGCTCGCGACCATCGGACTGAACATCTGGCTGTACATCATCGTGCCGAAGGGTTTCTTCCCGCAGCAGGACACGGGCCGGCTAATCGGCGGCATCCAGGCCGACCAGAGCACGTCGTTTCAGGCGATGAAGGGCAAGTTCTCGGAAATGATGGAGATCGTCGGCAAGAATCCGGCGGTGGACAGCGTGGCCGGTTTCACCGGCGGCCGGCAGACCAACTTCGGCTTCATGTTCGTTTCGCTGAAACCGAAGAGCGAGCGCAAGATATCCGCTGACCAGGTGATCCAGCAACTTCGCGCGCCGCTCGGCGACGTGGCCGGCGCGCGGACTTTCCTGCAAGCGGTGCAGGACATTCGCGTCGGCGGGCGGCAATCGAATGCGCAGTATCAGTTCACGCTGCTGGCCGATTCGACCACCGATCTGTATCTGTGGGTGCCCAAACTCACCGAGGCGCTGCAAGCGCGCCCCGAACTCGCCGATGTGAATTCCGACCAGCAGCAAGGCGGTCTCGAATCGATGGTGACGATTGACCGGGCGAGCGCCGCACGCCTCGGCATCAAGCCGGCGCAGATCGACAACACACTGTACGACGCGTTTGGCCAACGCCAGGTGTCGACGATTTACAACCCGCTGAACCAGTATCACGTCGTGATGGAAGTCGCGCCGAAGTACTGGCAGAGCCCGGATATGCTGAAACAGATTTACGTCAGCACGTCGGGGGGCAGCGCGAGCGGCGCGCAGACCACCAATGCGCCGGCCGGCACCGTGACCGCGAAGGCAACGGCATCGAGCACGAGTGCGTCGACGGGCGGCACGGCGGGCACGACCGCATCGAGCGCGGCGAGCATTGCGGCCGATTCCGCGCGCAACCAGGCGATCAATTCGATTGCGGCGAGCGGCAAGTCGAGTGCTTCGTCGGGCGCGGCGGTGTCGACCTCGAAGGAAACGATGGTGCCGTTGTCGGCGATAGCGAAATTCGGACCGGGGAATACGCCGTTGTCGGTGAATCACCAGAGCCAGTTCGTGGCGTCGACAATTTCGTTCAATCTGCCGCCTGGCGTGTCCTTATCGACGGCAACGCAAGCGATCTACGACACGATGGCGCAGCTCGGCATGCCGGGGACGATCCACGGCAGTTTCCAGGGGACTGCCCAGGCGTTCCAGCAGTCGCTGTCGGACCAGCCGATTCTGATTCTGGCCGCGCTCGCGGCGGTGTATATCGTGCTGGGGATCCTGTATGAGAGCTATATCCATCCGCTGACGATTTTGTCCACTTTGCCTTCGGCCGGGGTTGGAGCGTTGCTGGCTTTGTTGTTGTTCAAGACCGAGTTCAGCATCATCGCTTTGATCGGCGTGATCCTGCTGATCGGGATCGTGAAGAAGAACGCGATCATGATGGTGGACTTTGCTATTGAAGCCTCCCGGCGGGGGCTGTCGTCGCGGGATGCGATTTTTCAGGCTTGTTTGCTGCGGTTCCGGCCGATCATGATGACGACTTTTGCCGCCATGCTGGGGGCGTTGCCGTTGGCTTTTGGCCGGGGGGAAGGGGCTGAGCTTCGAGCTCCGCTGGGGATCGCTATTGTCGGTGGACTGATTGTCAGTCAGATGCTGACCCTGTATACCACGCCGGTGGTTTATCTCTACATGGACCGGATTCGGGTTCGGTGGGAAGCGAGGAAGGCTCGGAGAACCGGAATAGCGCCTTCCTGATTTTTTCTGCCTGCGCGGCGCTTATGTTCGTGCTGCCTGCGGCAGTGGCTTTCCCTGGTCTGGCTTCTTTGGCCTTTCCTTGTTCTGACTTCTTTGGCCTTTCCTTGATTTCTTTGTGGTTTATTAGCTTTCCCCCTGTGCGGGGGAGCACCTACTTTTCTTTGCCGGCCGCAAAGAAAAGTAGGCAAAAGAAAGCGGCTTCACACCGCAAGTACTAAGCGGGCCCCCCTGTCATCAACGGGGAGTGGAGGCCACCTGATCTGTGCCAGTGCAGCTTCACGCCCTGGTGACAAGGCAGTCATCCGCCCCTTCTCGCGCTACGCGCTCGCCGGAACGGTACTTCATCCAACCACCCACTACGTATTGGCGCCTGGGTTTTGCGCGGGGCGTAGCTCGCCAGTTCACGCGTGCGCGCGCCGTTACGCCCAGGTTCTGCTCAGCAATCCAGATCTGTACCTCACCGAGGCGAAGCCGATGGCCCCTGCTCGCGCAAAACGAAGTAGGTGGTTTGGGATGGACCTTGCCGGCGAGCGCGTAGCGCGAGAAGGGGTGGATGACTGCCTTGTCACGAACGGTGGTGGACCACGGTGTCGTCCGGCAGGTTTCCACTACCGGTGGTTGACCGAGGTGCCCGCTTCAGAACTAGCGGTGTGAAGCCGCTTTCTTTTGCCTACTTTTCTTTGCGGCCGGCAAAGAAAAGTAGGTGCTCCCCCGCACAGGGGGAAAGCTAATAAACCACAAAGAAATCAAAGAAAGGCCAAAGAAGTCAGAACAAGGAAAGACCAACGCCGCAGGCAGCACCACCATAAGCGCCGCGAAGGCAAATAAAAAACTATTGCGAAAAATGCACCGCGGCGCGGCAAAAATCTATGGCTGCTTGTGCGCCGCCGCCCAATCCTTCACCGCCTTGAGCGTGTTCTCGACATGCTTCTCTGGCGACAGACTCGTGTACTCATAGATGATCTTGCCGTCCGGCGCGATCACGTACGACACGCGATTGGCCATCGAACTATGCATCGGCAAACCGGCGTCGTATTCGCCGATCACCTTCGAGTCGGCGTCGGCGGCCACCGGGAATTTGCTGCGGCACTCGCTGACCGAAAACTTCGTCAACGTGCCGATGTTGTCGTGCGACACGCCGATCACCGTCGCGCCATATTTCTTGTACTCGTCGACCGCTTCGGCAAACTCGTGCGCCTCGATCGTGCAGCCCTGCGTGAAAGCCGCCGGATAGAAATACACCACCACCGGCCCTTTCTTCAATTCGTTGGCGAGCGAATAGGTGTAGGTCTTGCCGCCCAGCGATGCCTGCGCGGTAAAGGGCGGCGCCGCGTCGCCCGGCTTGAGCGTTGCCGACGCAGTCAGCGAATGCATGGCGAACCCCATCGACATGACAGCAGCAAGCGCTGCCGGTATGAATTTCCTCTTCATCTACAGTCCCTCGAAGCGTTAAAAGCGTTAATACACGCAGTGCACGCAGTTCGTGCAATGAGCCAGGGGCGCAACGTTCATCCGAACGCCGCGCAGCCCTCCTTCGCTATTGGACCACGTCCGGAGCAATCCAGCGAAGCCCAACCGCGCGGCATGCGCATCGTGCACGCGTCAGGTAGCCGCCTCTTCGATATGCGCGCCGAACCACGCAGCCGCCGACAGGTTCAGTTCGGCCAGCACTTCCGGCGTAAGCGCGGCGAAGCCGGCCGGCACATCGGGACCGGCTGCGATCGACGCGGCATCGGCGCCCTCGCCCGCCGCTTCGGCAATGCGCAACAAGGTGCCGAGCGGACCGCTGCGCGAGACGATCGCGTCGCGGATCTGCGGCGCGAGGCCGAGCTTCTCGAGCACAGCCGCGGGCGTGCTGCCGAGCACCACGTGGACCAGAGAAAAAATACCGGTCATGAAAGCGGCATCGGCAAAATCGTCGTCGGCCGGGCGCAGCCAGCTTGCGGCCAGCTCCATGAAGCGCGAACGCGTGCCCGCCAGTTGCACCAGCGGATCGGCGCGCCACGGCAGCTCGCCGCCGTCGGCGTAGAGCAGCAGTTGTGCCCAGCGCGCAATCTGCCGCGTGCCGGTGGCGATGATAGCCTCGCGCAACGACGCAATGTCGCGCCCCAAGCCGAACGCACTCGAATTGACGAGGCGCAGCAACTGCATCACCACGCTCGGATTGAGCTTCAGTTCCGCTTCGAGCTCGACAATGCCGGCATCGCACGAGAGCAACGCGAGCAGACGCAGCAAGGCCGGCCGCGGCGAGCGGTTGCACGGCGCGGCCAGCACCTGCGGCCGCGCGAAGAAGTATCCCTGGAACAGGTCGAAGCCGAGCTCGCGCGCCAACATGAAATCGTCGCGCGTCTCGACCTTCTCGGCGATCAATGTCTTGCCGTGGCCGCGCACGACCGAGGCCAGCCTGGCCAGTGCCGCCCGCTCGGTGAGCAGGAAATCGATCTTGACGATGTCGGCATAGGGCAGCACGGCGATCAGCTCGTTCGACAGTTCGCTGACATCGTCGAGCGCCACCTGGAAGCCGGCGCGGCGCAACTCGGTCAGCCGGCGCACCAGTTGCGCGTCGAACGTCACGGTCTCGAGAATCTCGAGCACGAAGCGCTCGGGCGGCATCAGATGGACGATGTCGTTGAACAGCAGCGCGCGGTCGATATTGACGAAGCCGCGGTGCGGGCCCAGCACCGCCGGCACACCGATTCCGCCGATCGTGCGCGCCACCACCTGCGCCGTCGCCTGGGCGTCGTCGCTGACTTCGGCGTAGTTATGCGCGCCGGATCGAAACAATAATTCGTAAGCATTGAGGGCGCCGTCGCGATCGAGAATCGGCTGGCGGCCCAGATAGACGAACTGCGAGACAAACTGCGCCTGAGCGGCCGGATCGACGCTGTCGGCGCATTGAGCAAGCACCTCGACGTGCCCGGGCTCGGCCCTGACAGGGTGACGTTCAGACATGGATCATCGGTGCGTGGATTCGGAAACGCTATGCAGCGGCGTGACGCGCCGATGCTGCATAGCGGCTTGCCGCAGGGGTTTGCCGCCGTCGGGTTGGCCCTCAGATCGGCCCTTGGGTTGGCCCTTGGGTTGGCCCTTGGGTTGGCCCTTGCGTCGGCCCTTGCGTCGGCCCTTGCGTTGGCCGCCCTTAGGTCTGTCCCTGTTAACGGATACAACGAGCCCGCACTTTAACCGAATCAATCCCGCCGCGGCGGCGGCTCGCGCAGCCATTCCTTACCAATGGTTTTTTGCAGCCGGCGCGCTAAAGATTTCCCGCCGCGGGTCGTTATCCTGTTCTGATGGGGCGGCCTGATACCCCTCGACCGCCCGGGCCCGGCGGCCAGCGAGCCGCCCCGCCTGCAGACGAACACAGGTTCCAAGCGACAAACATGGAAGCGAACAGGATCACCGCGCCCCGCCGGGGCTCCTTGCGCACGGTCATCGACCGGTTTCGTGCGTTCGGCCGGCGCGCGGAGCACAAACCGCAGTTGGGCGCAAGCCGCACTGCGCAACTGGAACAGGTGGTCGGCGCCGTCGACCTGCTGGCGCACGTCGATCACGAACTGCGCTTTCTCTACGTTTCCGACGCCAGCCTGCGCTTCATCGGTTATCACCGCGAGTATCTCGAGACCATCACGCTGCACGATCTGGTGGCGCCCGCCGACGTCCAGCGCCTCGACGCGCTGCTCGCCCGCGCCACCGCGACGGGCAACGTTGAGAAAGCCACGCTCGGCCTCATCAAGTCGCTGACCTACCCGATCACGGTCGAGTTGCGCGCGGTGCGCAATAGCCACGACGGCCTCGACGGCTATGCGATCGCCGGCTTCGACGTCTCGGCCTGGCGCGCCACCGAGGAACGCTTGACCCAGGCGCTGCATCACGACCGTCTGACCAACCTCGCCAATCAGTCGGCGCTGATCCCCATGCTGCTCGAAGCACAGCAGCAAGCCGATGTGCACGGCACGCCGGCCGCGCTGCTGCTGCTCGACATCGACGACTATCAGCGCGTGAACCGCGCGCTCGGCTACGATGCCGGCGACGAGATGCTGCGTGACACCGCACGGCGTCTATTGAACATGACGAGCCCGGGCGAGACGGTCGCGCGCGTGGCCAGCGACGAATTCGCGATCCTCGTGAAGGCGGCGGCGAACCGCACCCACGCGGCAGCCGCCGCCGAAGCACTGGCCCGGCGCTTGTTGACGGCGATCCAGCAGCCGTATGTATACAGCGGCCAGCAGGTGCATCTGTCGGCGAGCATCGGTATTGCGCTCTATCCCGACGTGCGCCACGCCAACGACACCGCCGCGCACGACACCCATTTGCTGCGCTGGGCCGACCATGCGCTGCAGCAGGCCAAGGCGGCCGGCGGCAACACGCTCGCCTTCTACGTGCCGGACGACAATCCCGCCGACGCCGAACGTCTGAAGCTCGAGGCCGATCTGTACGACGGCGTGCGCAACGGCGAATTCTCGCTGCACTTCCAGCCGATCACCAGCAGCCGCACGCATGGCGTGGTCGGCGTCGAGGCGCTGATCCGCTGGCTGCATCCCGTGCATGGCCTGGTGCCCCCTTCGATGTTCATTCCGCTCGCAGAGTCGGTCGGCCTGATCAACTTCCTCGGCAACTGGGTGCTGAAGGTGGCCTGCATGCAGCTGATCCAGTGGGACGCACAGGGCATCTCGCTGCAGTATGTGGCCGTCAACGTGTCGCCGCAGCAGTTCCGCGATCCGCGTTTCAAGGACGCCGTGCACGAAGCCATCGAGCTGACCGGCATCGACCCGCGCCGCCTCGTGTTCGAGATCACCGAAAGCCTGCTGATGCACGACCCGGCGCACGCCAAGGGCCTGCTCGAGGATTTCACCGCGATGGGCATTCGCTTCGCCGTCGACGATTTCGGCACCGGCTATTCGAGTCTCGCCTACCTGCAACGATTTCCCTTGGCGAAGCTCAAGATCGACAGGAGTTTTGTCGAGAATCTGCTAACCTCGCGAAACGATCAGGCAATCGTTAGCGCGGTCGTGGGTCTTGCGCAAACACTCGATCTCGAACTGGTCGCCGAGGGCGTCGAAACGGAAGCACAACGCGCCCTTCTGACCGAAATGGGATGCGACCATATTCAGGGTTGGCTCGTCTGCAAGGCGTTGCCCTCCGACGAACTCGCGCGGCGTTTCGAAACGCGCTCGCTTCACTTGCACGCTGCGTAGCGATGCAGGCCAGACGCTTGCGCAGCAGAAGCCGGCTCAACGCCGGCGTGGCACTCATTGGAACATGTATGGCTTTTGCGGGAATCACATGGTAAAGGCGGCGGTGCTCGACAGGCTCTGGACGCGGATGAGCGAGCGCGGCGATTTCCCTATGCTGTCGCAGTCGCTGCGCACCACCATGGCGGCAATGAACAATGACGACCTCGACTTCACCGGCCTCGTGCAAGTCGTGTTGTCGGATTTCGCATTGACGCAAAAAGTGCTGCGCCTTGCCAACTCGGCCATGTACATGGCGTTCGGCGGCAACATCACGACTGTGTCGCGCGCGCTGATGGTGCTCGGCATGGATGCGGTCGGCCACCTCGTCGTCGGGCTGAAGATCGTCGATCACTTTCATCACAGCGCGCCGCGCCGCATCGACGCGAAGCTCGAACTCAACCGTACGCTGCTGTCGGGCTGCGTCGCGCGCAAGCTGACTGAGCGCGGCGATCTGCGCGCCGGCGAAGAGGCCGTGGTCTGCACGCTGATGCGCCAGATCGGCAAGCTGCTGGTGGTGTTCTACCTCGACGCCGAATGGGATCAGATCCGCTGCCACATCGATGCCGGTGCGCTCGAAGCCGACGCCTGCGTGCTGGTGCTCGGCGTGACGTTCGACGAAATCGGCATGGAAGCGGCCACGCGCTGGCGTTTGCCGGACATGATCCGCTCGGGCATGGGCGAGTTCGATCCGCAGGATACCGAGCAGCCGCGCCAGGTGCAGTGGCTGCGCGCCATCACCAACTATTCGACGGCCGTGGCGGACGTGCTGACGCAGCAGAACATGCCGGACTGGGAACGCGAATCCCGCATGAGCGAGTTGGCCCACGACTACAGCCGCACGCTGAACACCGACCCGGACGTGCTGCTCGAAATGAGCGTCGCGCTCGCCCGTGAAGAAGGCGGCGACGGCGTGATGCGCGAGATCGTCGAGTTGCGCGCCAATGCGGACGCGATTGCGCGCGAGGCGCTCAATCCGGAGACGCGCATCACAGCGGGGGTCGAAGATCTGCGCGCGCTGCCCGCCGACAGCCCGCTCGCACCCGCGCTGGCGATGGCCTCCGAAACCGTGCTGGCCGGGCTCGGCTTTGCGCGCACGGTCGTGTTCGTCAAGCACAGCAACGGCACTTTCCGTGCGCGCCTGGGTCTCGGTCCGAAGATCGACGCGGCGCTGCCGAAGCTGTCATTCAGCACCGCCTTCGAGCCCGATGTATTTCATCTCGCGATCGCGAACTCGGTGGGCATCTTCATCGAGAACGCGCGCGATCCGAAGATGGTCGCGCGGCTGCCCGAGTGGTTCCGCCGCTCGTTCGACGACACGCGAGCGTTCGTGCTGCTGCCGGTGGTCGACGGAACCGGGAAAACAGTCGCGCTGCTGTACGGAGACTGGACCGATACCCAGGAGGCGCGCCGAATATCACAGAAAGAGATGGGCGCGCTGAACGAACTAGCCAGGGAGTTAGGACGTTTTTTCGCCCAGGGGCAAATGCGGGAAATGGAGATGATGTGAAGACGTGGCGTGACGGTTGATCACGCTGCGTTACTCTTCCCGGATTTGCCCTGATTCAAGCGGCAACGAAAAGCAAAACGACGTGCCGCGGCCCCCACCTGGTTCGCTGCGTCGGCAAATGCGCCGAACTCAGTCCTCGATCCGCTCCAACCCCTCCGCGCTCCGGTCCGCGACTCCGGCCCATGCCCCTGCCGCGAGGCCAAGCTGCGCGACCTCTTCCACCGTCAACGGCTGCAAGCGCGCGCAAACGGCGCCGAGCTCATCCCAGGCGCCCCGCTCCAGCGCTTCGACCGCGCTCAGCAACGCCCCCAGCACGCCCTCGCGATGCAGGATCGCCGCCTGGATCGGCCGCGACAGCGTCAGCACATTCAAGGTGCTCTCGAGCGAGCCGCCGAACACCGCGTCGACAAACGAAAACACGCCGGTCAGAAAGGCCGCGTCGGCTTCATCGCGCCCGGCTTCGGGCAAGCGCGCGATCGCCAGTTCCATGAAGCGCGCGCGGGTCGCCGCCAGTTGCAACAGCGGATCGTCTTCCAGTGCGACCTTGCGGCCGTCCGCATACAGCAGCAACTGCGTCCAGCGCGCGATCCGGTCGGTGCCGGTCGCGTTGATCGCTTCGCGCAGCGTCGTCACCTTGTGCCCGACCGCCAGCCCGCTCGAATTCGCGAGCTTCATCAGATGCATCACCAGCACCGGATTCAGCTTGAGTTCCGCTTCGAGTTGCGCGACGGTCGGATCGCCCGCCAGCAGTTGCAGCAGGTTCAGCAAGGCGTGCCGCGGCGCGCTGACACGCCGCGTCGACGAGGACTGGGCACGCGCGAAGAAGTAGCCCTGGAAACGGTCGAAGCCGAGACCATGCGCCGTTTCGAAATCGGCCTGCGCATCGACGCCCGATGCGATCAGCAGCTTGCCTGCGGACTTGAGTACGCTGCCCAGCTTGGGCAACAGCGCGCCCGAGGCACGTGTGAAATCGATCTTGACGACGTCCGCGTAAGGCAGGAGCCGCGCGAATGTGTCGTTGGGCTGGGCCACTTCATCGAGCACGAAGCGATAGCGCCGCCCATGCAGCTGAACGATCCGCGCGATCAACGCCTCGTCGACCTCGATCGAAGACGACAGTTCGAACATGAAACGGTCGGCGGGCAGGTGCATGATCGAGTCGTCGAACAGCATCTCGCGGCTCACGTCGACGTAGGCGGGATGCCCGGTGAGCGCGCCGCGCACATTGCCTTGCATCAGGCCGCGAAGCACGGCTCGCGCCACTAGTTGCGCCGGCTCGGGCCGGCGGCCCGGCAACGCGCCAACGTTTGCGCTCGGGTCCGCATCAGCGGCCTGAGTTGCCGCAGCCGCGGCCGGGTCAGGGTCCGCGGCCGGCAACGCCGGCGCGCGCACCTTGAGCTCATAGCCGCAGAGCATGCCGTCCCGATTCAGGATCGGCTGACGGGCAAAACTGGCGTTCAATTGCGCGTCGTCTGCGCCGTCCGGCGCACCGCCCGTCCGGCGCGGATTCTCGATTGCGATGGTGGTCATTCCGGTCCCCCGCTAAGCGCCGCCCTGGCGCTTCCTGCTGTATTTTGGTTTCCGCTGACGGCGCGTCCAAACCCCCGCGGCTCGCGGCACCGTACGGCGCCGGCTATCGGCGCCCGGCGATTTTAGCGCAGGCCGCCGCGCTCGGACACGGCCATACCGCAATATCTTGAAATAATTGGATGCCGGCTTCGCTGAACGTCGGAAAGGAATCGACGATACTGTCGTGCAGCGCAAAAGCGCGCCCCCCGCGCTACCCCGTCGCTCACCACCGAAAGGAAAACTATGGACGTCAAAAGCGTGCTGTCAAATGCTTTCGCGATGCCGATTACCAGCCCGGCGTTTCCAATGGGACCGTATCGTTTCACCGATCGGGAATTTCTGATCATCACCTACCGCACCGATCCGGACAAACTGCGGGCCGTGGTACCGGAGCCGCTGCAAATCGGCGAGCCGCTCGTACATTACGAATTCATTCGCATGCCGGATTCGACCGGTTTCGGCGACTACACGGAAAGCGGCCAGGTGATTCCGGTGTCGTACAACGGCGTGGCGGGCGGCTACACGCTGGCGATGTATCTGGACGACCACCCGCCGATTGCCGGCGGCCGTGAGTTGTGGGGTTTTCCGAAGAAGCTCGCCAAGCCGGTGCTCGAAGTTCACACCGACACCCTGGTCGGCACGCTCGACTACGGCCCGGTGCGTATCGCCACCGGCACGATGGGCTACAAGCATCGGCAGCTCGATCTCGCGCAACAGAAAAAACGCCTGGAAGCGCCGAACTTCCTGTTGAAAGTGATTCCGCACGTGGACGGCACGCCGCGCATTTGCGAACTGGTGCGTTACTACCTGCAAGACATCGACCTGAAAGGCGCATGGACCGGCCCGGCCGCGCTCGAACTGGCGCCGCACGCGCTGGCGCCGGTCGCCGCCTTGCCGGTGCTCGAAGTCGTCGAGGCGCGGCATCTGATCGCCGACCTCACGCTCGGTCTCGGCGAGGTCGTGTTCGATTACCTGAGGTAATACAGGCGGCGATGGACGCGTGCGGCCGTTCCCTGTTTTCTTGTTGACCTGGCCATACCGATCAGATTGCCGCCACCATGCAAACCGGCCGCATAAGCGGCCGGTTTGCATGCAGCGAATAACGACAACCCACGACAACTCACGACAACCCACGCTTTACTTCAACACGACCTTCACGTCGAAGTACTTCGCGGCGAAGCGGTCGATCGTGCCGTCCGCCTTCAGTTCCTTGAGCGCCTGGTTCAGCGCATCCTCCAGCGCCTTGTCGCCCTTGCGGATACCGTAGCCCACGCCTGCGCCGAGCAGTTTCTCGTCGGTGACCGTCGGACCGGCGAATTCAAAGCCGGCGCCTTGCGGCTTTTTCAGAAATCCCTTCGACGCGGCTTCCGCGTCCTGGAATGCGGCGTCGAGACGCCCCGAGGCGAGGTCGGCGTAGATCTGATCCTGCGTCTGATACGGCACGACGTCGACGCCGGCCGACGCCCAGCGCGCCTTCGCGTACGCTTCCTGAATCGTGCCTTGCAGCACGCCGACGTGCTTGCCCTTCAGCGATGCCGGCGTCGGCAGCAGGCCGCTGCCCTTCTTCGCGATCATCTGATTCGGGATCGTGTAGATCGGATCGGTGAAGTCGACCGCCTGACGGCGCTGCTCGGTGATCGTCATGTCCGAGTTGATCGCGTTGAACTTGCGCGCCTGCAACGCCGGAATCAGGCCGTCGAACGAATTCTCGACCCACACGCATTTCGCCTTCAGCTTTGCGCACACGGCGTTGCCAACATCGATATCGAAACCTTGCAGTTCGCCCGACGCCGACTTCGATTCGAACGGCGCGTACGACGCCTCGACGCCGAAGCGTACTTCCTTGATATCCGCTGCGGACGCGGCGCCTGCCGCTACCGTTGCCGCCGCGAACAGCGCGAGCGCAACCGTGTTTCGCCAATTCATCTTCATTACGGGTGTTCCTCTACGGTATTGAATAAGACGGAGCCGAATCCAGCAGGCATGATTGCCGCGCCAAAATTGCGATTCAAACTCGTGCGGCCGGCGTGGTGCAGCGCAACAGCCGCGAGGCCGCGATTGTACAGACTTCGCAGCGCACGCCTGGCGGGCGCGTCCGCGTGTGCCTCGTTCGGCCCAGCCGGCATGGCGCACGAAAAGGTGCAATTGCGTGTCGCGCTCAGACAAGCACCGGGCGACCCAGCACCGGGCAAACCGCCGTCAAAGCGCAAACAGGCGACGAACAAAGGGCAAACGAACGGATACCAGGCAGTGAACAAGCAGCGAACCGGCGCGCGCGTTCCCGCGCACATCAGAGCGCGCCGTCACCGGCGGCGAAATCGCTGCCGAGCCGCTGCGACAGATGCGTATAGACCGCCGCGACATGCGGCAGATGACGCGATTCCGGATGCGCGAGCACCCAGACTTGCGATTCCGCTTCGTCGAGCGGCGGCGTTAACTGCACGAGATCGTCGCGGCCGCGCGCAAGGAAGGTCGGAAAGATGCCGACGCCGAAGCCGCGCGCCACCAGTTCGAACACCGCCATCACGCTATTGGTCCTGTAGCGCGGCTCGACAGTCGGGCAATGGCGCTTGCGCCACAGGACCGAAGGATGATCGCCGAGCGAGCTATCCGGCGCCGCCCAGTCGCAGCGAGACAGCGCATCGGTATCGCTCGCGCGAATGCCGCTCCCCTTCGCGGCAAACACCGCGATACGCAGCGGGCCCACATGTTTGCCGACCAGATGATCCGGCGCGCGGCGCGTGGCGCGCACGGCGATATCGGCGTCGCGTTTGGTCAGGCTCGCCAGGCTGTTGGTGGCGGTCAGCTCGAACGACAACGCCGGATGCAGCGCCGCGAATTCATGCAGCGCGGGCAGCACGAGGCCGTACAGCACGGTGTCGGTGGTCGTGACATGAACGCGGCCGGATACGCGGTCGCTGCTCGCCTGCACCGTCGAGCGCGCCGCCGCCAGTTCGCTTTCGATGCGCTCGGCGTGGCGCGCCAGTTGCGCGCCGAGCGGCGTCGCGCGATAGCCGCTGCGCGAGCGTTCGAACAGACGCTGCCCGAGCCCGCGTTCGATCCGCTGCACGGAGCGGAAAATCGTCGACGCGTCGATGCCCAGGCGCTGCGCCGCTTCCGCCAGCGTGCCGGCGCGCACCAGCGCGAGGATGGTCTGGGTATCCGCCGAAGTCAGTTCGTATTGCGTTTTTGCACGCATGGTTTGGCAAGCCGCCTGTTTATCCGGAATGCGATCCGGGCTACTTTTACCACATCGACTTGTCGGCCGACGAGCCTTGCCACCGGCGCCTGCCGGGATTTCACTTTCGTTTATAGCGGTGACACCATGAAACTCTATTACTCGCCGGGCGCCTGCTCGCTGGCCGTTCACATTGCCTTGCGCGAAGCGGAGCTCGACTTCGAAACCATCAAGGTCAACCTGCAAACGCACAAGCTCGCCAACGGCGACGACTACTACGCGATCTCGCCGCGCGGCTATGTGCCGCTCGTCGAGTTCGCCGACGGCTCACGGCACACCGAAGGCGCCGCGCTGCTGCAATACATCGCCGATCTCGCGCCGGAGTATGCGTTGTTGCCACCCGCCGGATCGCCGCAACGGCTCGCAGCGGTCGCATGGCTCACCTACATCAGCACGGAATTGCACAAGACGTTCAGCCCGTGGCTTTGGCATCAGGAGACAGCGGAATCGACGAAGGCCGAATGCCGCGCGAAACTCGCCGCGCGGTTCAGCGAACTCGATCGCGTGCTGACTGACCGCGATTATCTGACCGGACAGTACTCGGTCGCCGATGCGTATGCGTTCACGGTGTTGAGCTGGGCGCGGATGCTGTCGGTGGATCTGAGCGCGTATCCGTATCTGAGCGCGTATCTGGAGCGCGTCGCGGCGCGGCCGACGGTGCGTGAAGCGATGGTGGCGGAGGGCCTGCTGAAGGCGAACGCGGCTTAAGCTGCACGAAGCGCGCATGGTGTGAGACGTTGCGGGTCAAGGCGCGCGACGTCTCACCACCAACGGCGCGACTACACGAGTCTGGACAGCGTGTGCTGAGTCGTCTCGACCACCATCAAGCCGGCGCGCAAGCCCGGCTTGACCGTCGCGTTCGGGAACACGATGCGTTCTTCGTCGCGACGCACGACATAGCGATAGTCGCCGTCACAGGCGAGCACCGTATCCTTCACGAACGGCGTAAAGTTCGGCACGTCCGCTGCAACCCGCAATTCGAATGCATCGCTTTGCTTGGTGATCTGATCGATCACAGTGAATGCACGCGGCAGCGCTGCCTTTGCACCACCGCTGGTACCGCTGGTACCGGCCAGCAAATGGCGCAACGCTTCGTCCGCGCCTGCAAACCGCTTCAGATCGTTCTGGCCGAACGGACGCACTTTGCCGAGTTCCAGCGTACACGCCTCGGCGCCGCACGCTTGCGCGGTGAAATGCGAAAACGTATGGCCCTTGGTCGTGTGGAGCAGTACCGCACTGATGTGCGCCTCGCCGAGCCACTCGAACATCGCGCGCGAAAACGGCGTGCCTGTATGCGGCAGCAGCGCAAACTGCTCGAACGCGGAGGCGCGGATCGCCGTATGCATGTCGATATGCCAACGCGCGCCGCGTTCAGCCGATGCCGCGGCGAAGAACTGCGTCGCCGTGCGTTCCAACGCTGCGGCGCGCGGGGCTTCGTGACTGTGCGGCACTTGCGCATGACGTCCGCTGAAGAGGCGGTTCAGGTCGTCGTCGCGATAACGGCACGCGTCGCGCATCGCATCGACGTTGCCGAGAATCACCAGCAAGCGGCACGTCAGCGCGGCGTCGCCCCTCGCGATATCGCGCACGAGAAACGACAGCAGTTCGATCGGCGCAGTCTCATCGCCATGCACGCCGGCCGATGCGAGCACGCTGCGTGTGCCCTCTGCCTGCGATGCGGGCTCCATTTGCAGAACACCGTCATCGAGCCAACGCCAGCGCACGCCGTTCGCGCACGTGCCCTCGGCTTCATGCGCGGCGGGCCGCTGGCCCGCCAGCGTGTACGCCAGAAAGTCGCCGAGCATCGAATCGCTCATGCCCGGCTCAGCGCTGGAAGTCATACAGCGAACCCAGACCGAGAATCTGCGTCAGCTCGTCGAGCGCGGTACGCGACTCGGAGAGCAATTGCGGATCGGTCAGGTCGGCTGGCGCGAGACGGTCGCGATAGTGCTTTTCGATCCACGTATCGAGGCGGCCGAACAGCTTGTCGTTGATCCACACGCCGGGCGTCACCGCTGCGCGCTCCGCGTCGTTCAGCACCACGCGCAAACGCAAACACGCCGGACCGCCGCCGTTCTTCATGCTTTCGCGCAGATCGAACACGAGCACGTCGTCGATCGGGCCGGTGTGCGAAGCCAGGTCGTCCAGATACGCGGCCACGCGCGCGTTCTCGCGGCATTCCTGCGGCACCACCAGCACCTGCTTGCCGTCCGGGCGCGTCAGCAACTGGCTGTTGAACAGATACGACGTGACGGCATCGGACACGCTCACCTGTGCGTCCGGCACCTCGATCACGTTGAACCCGGCTTTCAGCGCTGAGAGCTTCGAGCGCAGTTCGTCGTACACCGCGTTCTGTTCGACAAACGCGAGTTGATGGCAGAACAGCGTGTTGCGATTGCCGACCGCGATCACGTCGTTATGGAATACGCCCGCGTCGATCACATCGGGGTTTTGCTGCGCGTACACAGTGGCCGCTTCTTCAAGACCATGACGGTGTGCGACCGCGCGGCTCGCCTCGAAGGTTTGCCGTGCCGGGAAGCGCTTCGGCTCCGGTCCGCGGCGATACTCGCTGCGGCCGTACACGAAGAATTCGACGCCACGTATGCCGTATTCCGCGCAAAAACGCGTGTGGTTCGCCGCGCCTTCGTCGCCGAGCGCGGGCGTGCCGGGCAATGCTTCGTGCACCGCGAAACGGTCGGCATCGCTGAAGATCGCGCGCAACGTGCGGCGCGTCGATTCATGTTCGATCGCGCGATGCAGCTTGCTGCACAGATTGGCCGGCGTGAAATGCACGCGGCCGTCGTGCGTATCGGACGATGGACTCACGGTCGCGGCATTCGCGGTCCACATCGCCGACGCGGAACTCGCGGCGGCCAGCAACTCGGGCGCGTCTTTAGCAACGCGAGCAATCACCGTCGCGTCGTCGCCGGAAAAACCGAGTTCGCGCAACAGGCGCATCGACGGACGTTCCTGCGGCGGCAGCACGCCTTGATGAAAACCGAGGTCGGCCAGCTGCTTCATCTTGCGCAGGCCCTGTTTGGCCGCCGCTTTCGGATTCGCAATCGACTTCTCGTTGTTCTGCGACGCGACGTTGCCGAACGAGAGCCCTGCGTAATTGTGGGTCGGGCCGACCAGGCCGTCGAAATTGGCTTCAGTGGCTTGCATCGTCGATCCTCAGAATTGAAGGCCCGGCGAGACGCTCGCGGGCATTTGCAGTTGCGCGCTTTCGACGGAAGCCATCGGATACGCGCAGTAGTCGGCGGCGTAGTACGCGCTCGGCCGGTGATTGCCGGAACGGCCCGGACCGCCGAACGGCGCACCCGACGACGCACCGTTGGTCGGCCGGTTCCAGTTGACGATGCCAGCGCGGATGGTGCGCTGGAAATGCGTCCACAGTGCTTCGTCGTCGGCGAGCAGACCCGCGGACAGGCCGAAGTCGGTGTCGTTGGCTTGTTCCAGCGCTTCGTCGAAGCTGCCGTAGCGGATGATCTGCGCCAACGGCCCGAAATGCTCTTCGTCCGGCAAGTCCTGCACGCCGGTCACGTCGAGAATCGCCGGCGTCACGAAACCGAGTTTCGGATCGCGCTGCTCCATCGTCAGCAACGACTTCGCGCCGTCGGCCAGCAGACGTTGCTGGGCCGCGACCAGCCGCGAAGCGGCGCGCGCCGAGATCACCGCGCCCATGAACGGCTGCGGATCGGCGTTGTATTCCCCGACGCTGATCCGCGACGTGACCTCGGTGAGGCGTTCGATAAAGCGGTCGCCGAACGCATCGTTCGGCACGAAAATGCGCCGCGCGCAGGTGCAACGCTGCCCCGCCGACAGAAACGCCGACTGGATCGTGTGATGCACGGCGGCGTCGAGATCGGCCACCGGCCCGATCACGAGCGGATTATTGCCGCCCATTTCCAGCGCCAGCACGATTTCCGGACGGCCGCCGAACTGCTTGTGCAGCAATGTTCCGGTATCCGAACTACCCGTGAAGAACAGGCCGTCGATCTGCCGATGGTTCGCGAGCGCAATGCCGGTTTCCTTCTCGCCTTGCACGAGGTTCAGCACGCCCGCGGGCAACCCGGCATCGCGCCAGATCTGCACTGTGAGCGCGGCCACGCCCGGTGCGAGTTCGGACGGCTTGAAGACCACGGCGTTACCGGCGATCAGCGCCGGCACGATATGCCCGTTCGGCAAGTGCCCAGGGAAGTTATACGGCCCGAACACCGCGACTACGCCATGCGGACGATGCCGCAACACGGCCGTGCCGTCCGCCATCGCCGAGCGCTTTTCGCCGGTGCGTTCGTTGTACGCCTGAATCGAGATCTCGACCTTCGCCGCCATCGAAGCCGCTTCAGTGCGTGCTTCCCACAGCGGCTTGCCGGTCTCGCGGCCGATCGCTTCGGCCAGCGCTTCCTTGCGCTCGGTCACGAGCGCGGCGAAGCGGCGCATCACGGCGCAACGCTCGTCGAGGCTCAACGCCGACCACGCCGCGAACCCGCGGCGGGCGCTGCGCACCGCCCGGCCGACGTCATCCGCCGACGCGCTATTGCCTTGCCAAACCGTCGCGCCAGTGCCCGGGTTGCGCGACGCGAATGCGGGTCCTGTGCCGGCGGCCCATTCGCCGTCGATGAAAAGCTCGCTCATGATCATCCTTGTTTGTGTTTCAGCGGCAGCACCCGCACCGGGTCGCCTGCCTTGACGCCGAGTGCGGCTGCCTCCGCGGCGCTCAACCGGAACACGCCGTTTTCCGGCACACCCGCGGTCACGCCCACGCGAAAATCGCCCAGCGACGTATTCGACACCATCGATTTCGGTCCATCCGCCGGCGCATTCGACGCGCCGATCTCGACCGGCGCCACCACGCTTTCGCGCACGGTGCGCAAGTCGGCGATATGGCATTCGAGCACCGGACCCGCGTCGAAGATATCGACGTGATTCTCGTAGCGCAGCCCTTCCGCTTCGAGCATGCGGCGCGCCGGAATCGTGTCGCTATGCGTGAGGCCCACGCATTGCTGCGCCTCTTCCGGCAACAGCTCCACATACACCGGATAGCGCGGCATCAGCTCGGCGAGAAACGCTTTGCGGCCATGCGAACTCAAATAGTCCGCCGCGTTGAAATCGATCTGGTAGAAATGCGAGCCGACCGCGCGCCAGAACGGCGAAGTGCCGTCCGCGTCGAAATGGCCGCGCAGTTCCGCGCAGAGACGCTCCGGAAAGCGCTCGCGAAACTGCGCGAGAAACATGAAGCGCGAACGCGACAGCAAGCCGCCGACGCCGCTCGCACGGTAACGCGGGCTCAGGAACAGCGAGCACACTTCGGCATAACCCGTCAGGTCGTGCGAGATGTTCAGCGCGCGCATGCGCGTCCAGATGCCGAGGTCCTGGCTCGCGTGCACCACGGTGCTCACGCGATAGTTGTAAAACGGTTGCTCGAGGCCGACCGAGGTTTCGATGCCGCATACGCCCGCCACGTCGCCGGTCCCGGTGTCTTCCATCACGAAGAAGTAACCCGCTTCGTGCGGCGCGGCCTTGTCTTCCATCGTGCGGCGCGCGCGTTCGATGCGTGCCGCGAGCGCCTCGCGATCCGGCTTGAAGGTGGTGAGACCGGGGCCGGTCTCCTGGGCGAGCGCCATCAGCGCGTCCACATCGCCCCGTTGCACAACGCGAACGACGATCATTGTGCGTCTCCCGAAGAGTCTTCCTGATACGGCTGGTGCAGCGGCACGCAGCGCACCGCGTCGCCCTCCTGCACGCCGAGCGCAGCGCGCGCCGCGTGCGGCAACGGTGCGCCGGCTTCCTTGCCGGCCGCCAGCTCGCCCAGCACGCAGCGGAATTCGCCGCCGGCGGCATTATGCGCGATCAGATACGTCGAACCGGCTGCTGCCGCGCCGGCTTCATGCACCACACGCGTTTCGTTGCGTGTCACGCAGGCGCTGCGATCCACCTGTGCGGTCAGCACCGGACCGGCGTCGAAGATATCGACGTAGCGGTCGGTCTCGAAGCCTTCCTCGAGGTGAATCTCATAGGCGAGCAAGGCCTTCGAATCCGGTTCGCCGAGCACGCGCTGCGCCGCTTCCGGCAGCAACGGCACGTACACCGGATAGGTCGGCATGACTTCGGCGATAAAGGTGCGGCTGCGGCCGCCCGATTCGATTTCGATGTCGGCGAAATTACGGCCGAAGAACTTGCGCCCCACCGCTTCCCAGAACGGCGACACGCCCGCGTCATCGGTGACGCCGAGCAGCAGCGAGAACACCTCGGACGTGAAGCGCTTGCGATTGGCGGCGATGTACATCATCCGCGCCCGCGACAGCAGATGCGCGGCCGCATCGCCACGCAGCGAAGGATCGATGTAGTAGCCCGCAAGGCGGCTCTTGCCGGTCAATTCATGCGACATGGTCAGCGCGTGAATCTTGCGGTTCACGTGCAACTCGCGCGACGCATGAATCAGCGCGTCGTTGCGAAACGCGTAGAACGGGTCCGAATAGCCGGCCGCCGCGACGATGCTCGCCGTGCCCATCAGCTTGCCGCTTTCCGCGTCCTCGAGCACGAACAGATAGAACTCCTCGCCCGGAAAATCGACGTCCGCGCGAAACGAGTCTTCCGACAACGCGACGCGCGCTTCGAGCGCACTGCGGTCGTGCGGCAGCGAATGCAGCACCGGTTGCGCGGTGCGCGCCATGTGTTCGAGCGCATCGAGATCGGCGAGGCGGCCGGGGCGTACGAAGAGCATCATCGTTCCTGTTGAATGTGGCGCATGAATCGGTGCTGCAACTCGATGCAGCAACTCACTTCGACGCCGCTTCGGCCTGCGCGCCGACGATCTCTTCGATCGCCTTCGCCAGACGCTCGAAGCCTTCGTTCATATCGTCGAGCGGCATGATCAGCGACGGCACGAAACGCAGCACGTCCGGACCCGCCATCAGCATGATCACGCCGTGCGTGCCCGCAGCGGTGACGAAATCTTTCGCGCGGCCCTTGTAAGCGTCGGTCAATTCGGCGCCGATCAGCAGACCCTTGCCGCGCACTTCCCTGAACAGACCAAAGCGTTCGTTGAGCTTCGCGAGGTGGCCCTTCAGCGCTTCGCTGCGTGCATGGACGCCCTCGAGCAGCTTCGGATCGCTGATCAACTCGACCACCTTCTCGGCGATCGCCGAGGCGAGCGGATTGCCGCCGTAGGTCGTGCCATGCACGCCGACCTTGAAATGCGCGGCCAGTTCGTGGGTGGTCAGCATCGCGCCGATCGGGAAACCGTTGCCGAGCGCCTTCGCGGTGGTCAGGATGTCCGGCGTCACGCCCGTTTCCTGATACGCGTAGAAATAGCCGCTGCGGCCCACCCCCGTTTGTACCTCGTCAAAAATCAGCAGTGCGCCGTGCTGATCGCAGGCTTCGCGCAGCGCCTTCAGGAACGCCGGATCGGCGGGAATCACGCCGCCCTCGCCCTGGATCGGCTCGACGATCACCGCGCAGGTCTTCGCGCCGATGGTCTTCTTTGCCGCTTCGATATCGTTGTACGGCAGGTGGATGATGCCGGCCGGCACCGGGCCGAAGCCTTCCGAATACTTTGGCTGGCCGCCCACGCTCACGGTGAAGAAGGTGCGGCCATGGAACGACTGCGTGAACGAGACGATTTCGAATTTGTCCGCGCCATGACGCTCGAACGCGACGCGGCGCGCCAGCTTCAGCGCCGCTTCGTTGGCTTCCGCGCCCGAATTGGCGAAGAACGCGCGGTCGGCGAAGGTCAGGTCTTCGAGGCGCTTCGCGAGGCGCAGCACCGGTTCGTTGGTGTAGCCGTTACCGATGTGCCACAGCTTGCTGCCCTGCTCATGCAGCACTTTCAGCAGTTCAGGATGCGCATGACCGAGCGCGGTGACGGCGATACCGCCGGCGAAGTCGATATAGTCGCGGCCTTGCGTATCCCAGACGCGCGAGCCGAGACCGCGATCCGGTACGAAGGCGGCGGGCGAAAACACCGGCACCATGACTTCGTCGAAGGTCTGGCGTGTCACAGTCAGGTCGTTCATGGCAAATCCTCGTTACAGGTGAGAGGTAATACACGTAGTGTAGGAAACCGCACGCGATACGTCTTGCGCATACGCGACGCTTTCTATGAGCTTCCGGGCGGGCATGCGCGGTGCGGCGCTTATTTGCCCGCTTATTCGGCTGCTTATTGGGCTGCTTATTGGGCTGCCAATTCGGCCGCTCATTCGACCGCTTTTTCGGCCAGCCTATCCGCTTGCTTATTCAGCCCGGTCAGGCCGTTCGATCAACGCGCCGGGGCGCGGCTCGCTCGCCGCGGCGCCCGTCGCGCCGGTCTGCTTGTCGATCCAGTTACGGCGATCCTCGCGCGGTGTGACACCAAAGCGTTCGCGATACGCATTCGAAAAGTGCGCCGCCGATGAAAATCCGCACGCGAGACTGATCTGCACCACCGACTTGCTGGTGCGCTGCAATTGCGTACGCGCTTTCGAAAGCCGCAGCCCCAGGTAGTATTTGGACGGCATCGAACCGAGATACTGGCGAAACAGGCGCTCCAGTTGCCGCCGCGAGACGCCCACCAGACCGGCGATTTCATCGGTGGTGAGCGGGTCCTCGATATTCGCTTCCATCAGCAGGAGCGCATCGTTCAGGCGCGGATGGCGTTCGCCCGGCGCGGTCACGAACGGAATGCGCTGCCGCTCCTCGCCCGCGCGCAATACGCCGACACCCAGCGTATCGGCGATCCGGTCGGCGAGTTCCGGGCCATGATCGCGGCCGATCATCGCCAGCATGAAGTCGACCGTTGCCTGACCGCCCGCACAAGTCGCGCGATCACGGTCGATTTCGAAAATCTGTTGAGTGACGATCGAGCGCTCGAACTGCTCGGAGAACTGCTGATAGGTTTCCCAGTTGACACTCACGCGATAGCCGGACAATTGCCCCGCCATCGCGAGCCACCAGACGCCGTGATGAATGCCCGTGACGAGCGGCGTGCGCTGTCCGACGCGCGACAGGCTCGCGAGAAAGAGCCGATAATCGGCGAATTGCTGAAACCGTTCGCTGACGATGATCAGCCAGTCGCACGAGATCGCATCGCCGAAGGCGGCATCGGCCGGCCATTGCGCGCCGCCCGAGAGCGGCACCGGGCGGCCGTCCCACGAGCAGACCTGCACGCGGTACAGCGCGCGGCCGTCGATTTCGTTGGCGAGATTGAGCGCGTCGACAATCGGCCCGACGCCCGACATCGACACAGGCGGCAATGCGACGATTGCAACCTGAGTGGTGCGTGCCGGGCCGGACGTGCGAGCCATCGCTGATGAGTGAAACGCGGAAAGCGCGAGGCGCGCGTTACTTCAGGCTGCCGGACAGGAACTGCTTGAGCCGTTCGCTGCGCGGTGCGGTCAACACCTCGGCGGGCAAGCCCTCTTCTTCGGTGCGGCCCTGATGCAGGAACATCACATGGTTCGACACGTTGCGCGCGAAACCCATTTCGTGCGTGACGACGATCATCGTGCGGCCCTCTTCGGCGAGCTTCTGCATTACCTTCAGCACTTCGCCGACCAGTTCGGGATCGAGCGCGGAAGTCGGCTCGTCGAACAGCATCACGTCCGGGTTCATCGCCAGCGCGCGGGCAATCGCGACGCGCTGCTGCTGACCGCCGGACAGATGCGACGGATACTGTTTTTCCAGGCGCGGCGCGAGACCGACTTTCTCGAGATATTCACGCGCGCGATCTTCCGCTTCGCGACGCGACAAACCGAGCACATGAATCGGCGCTTCGACGATGTTCTCGATCACATTCATGTGCGCCCACAAGTTGAAGTGCTGGAACACCATCGCGAGCTTGGTGCGGATGCGTTGCAGCTGCTTGTGATCGGCGACTTCGAGGTTGCCGTGACGGTCGGCTTTCGTCTTCACCGTTTCGCCGTCGACGACGATCTGGCCGGCGTTCGGCCGCTCGAGGAAATTGATGCAGCGCAGGAAGGTGCTCTTGCCCGATCCGCTCGCGCCGATGATGCTGATCACGTCGCCCTTGTTCGCGTTGAGCGACACGCCCTTGAGCACTTCGTTGTCGCCATAGCGCTTGTGGATGTCCTGCACGGCAAGCTTGCAAGCTTCGGTTTGAGTCGTGTGGAGCAAGATGCTCTCCCAATGAAATACAGATCGATCTTCGTGACGGCGCGCGCACCGGTCACACCCGCCGCGCCGCTCGATGCCAACGCGCCCGCTCAGTGCGTGTCAATGCGAGCGCACCGCCAGGTAACCCAGCCAGTGACGCTCGGCGCGCCGGAACAGCGCGACCAGCGCGAACGACACCACCAGGTAAATCAGTGCCGCGAGTCCGAATGCATCGAACGACTGGTACGTGGCCGAATTCGCGTCGCGCGCCACCTTCAGGATGTCCGGCACCGTGGCCGTGAACGCGACCGTGGTGGCGTGCAGCATCAGGATCACTTCGTTACTGTACAACGGCAGCGCACGCCGCAGCGCGGACGGTATCACAATGCGCCGGTACATCGTGAACCAGCTCATGCCGTAGGCGCGCGCCGCTTCCACTTCGCCGTGCGAGGTCGAACGGATCGCGCCGGCGAAAATCTCGGTGGTGTACGCGCAGGTGTTCAGCGCGAAGGCGAGAATCGCGCAGTGAAAACCGCTGCGGAAAAATGCGTCCAGCAGTTGATGCGAGCGCACGAATTCGAGGCTGTACATGCCGGTGTAGATCAGCAGCAGCTGCACGTACAGCGGCGTGCCGCGAAACACGTAAGTGTAGAGGCGCACCGGCGTCGACAGCCAGCGCTTCTTCGAAACGCGCGCCACCGCCAGAGGAATCGCCGCCACGAAGCCGATCCCGATCGAGGTCACCAGCAGCCACAGCGTGACCGCGAGACCGGAAATCCGCTGACCGTCCCAGTACAGGAACGCGCGCCAGAACTGGTTGAGAATGTCGATCATGGTCTTAGAGCTCCGCGTGCCGCACGCCAATCGAATAGCGCCGTTCCAGCCAGATCAGCACGAGATTCGAAGCGGTGGTGATCGCCAGGTAGATCAGCGCGGCGACCAGAATGAAGAAGAACATGTTGAACGTGCTCTTGCCGGCGTCCTGCGCGGCCTTGACGACATCGGCGAGACCGATGATCGACACCAGCGCGGTGGCCTTCACCAGCACCTGCCAGTTGTTGCCGATGCCAGGCAGCGCGAAGCGCATCATCTGCGGAAACAGGATGCGCGTGAACACGCGCAGGCCGCTCATGCCGTACGCCGCGCCCGCTTCGAGCTGACCGCGCGGCACCGCGAGAAACGCGCCGCGGAAGGTCTCGGTGAAATACGCGCCGTAGATGAAGCCGAGCGTCAGCACGCCGGCCACGAACGGATCGATGTCGAACTGCGGCAGATCGAGCGCATCAGTCAGATTGTTGACCGCGATCTGAATGCTGTAGAACAGCAGCAGCATCAGCACCAGATCGGGCACCGAGCGAATCAGCGTCGTATAGCCGGTCGCGATCGCCCGCAGCGGGCGGTTGAACGAGAGTTTCGCCGCCGCGCCCGCGAGGCCGAGCAGCACGGAGGCTGCCAGCGAGAGGACGGACAGCTCGATCGTCTGGATCGTACCGGCCAGCAGCACCGGACCAAAGCCGTAAAGGAACACGCGCGTCTCCATCCAGGTTCATGAGGATGTCACGGACGGCGCCGGCAGCTCTCTTTGCCTGGCTCGTCCGACATGGCGCGGAGTCTCGCAAGCGAAAATTAATTGCTCAAATAGAGGGCGGGAGGTTTGCTGCGTCGCAGCATGACGCGGTTTTCCGCCGCTGAAGGCTCCTGGGGCTTGGTTTTGCGGGGGATATCGGTTTGTAAGCCCGCTCGCGGGCGGCTTGGGCCGCCGCGATTTAGCAAGTTTCGGGTCGCTTTTTCGATAGACGGAGCGGCTGCACAAACCGCAGCGGCGCGCAGGCAACAGAAAACCTCAATCAATCCCCAAGCGAGCGCGAATCGCCGGCAACATGTACTCAACCGCCGCGCGCCCCTCTTCAATCGCCGGTGCCGCGCGATGAAAATCAAAAATCCCCATGCCGCCAAGGCGCGGCTGAATCAGGATATCCGCCGGTTCGCCTGCAAGGCGGCTGCGCGTAATCCGCACTTGCATGATGTCGATGCTCTGCGCGATCGAGCTCAGCATGGAAGGCACCCGCGCACTCGGTGCAGGGGGCACCCGCACGTCGTCGCTAGCGCGCACCTCGGCAGGCGCAAGCCAGCGCGGCCAAGGTTTGCCGTTGCGGCGTAACGCGACCGGCGGCGGCGCCGTCGGATCAATCGCAGGCGTATCGACCACCGCACCGCCGAAATCGCGGCCGTTGAGAATATCGTTGTTCAGATCGACAGCGATCACGCAGTCCGCCCGCATGCCGCGCGCCACCGAAACCGGCACCGGATTGCTCAGGCCGCCATCCACCAGCCACACGCCGTTATGCCAAACCGGCGTGAAAATCCCCGGAATCGCAATCGACGCGCGCACGGCATCGACCACGCTGCCGTCCTGCAACCAGCTTTCGCGCCCCGTGTCGAGCTCGGTCGCGACCGCGGCGAACGGCATGTTCAACTGCGCAATCGAGCGTCCGTCGAATTTGTCCGCGAACAACTGGATCACTTTACGCCCGCCCAGCAAGCCGCCCGACAGACGCAGATCGAGCAGACGCACCACCGTCTGCCAGGTGAGCCGGGAGACCCATTCTTCAAGCCAGTCGAGGTCGCCGTTCGCATAGACCGCGCCGACCAGCGCCCCGATCGATGTGCCGCACACCACATCCGGCTTGATGCCCGCATCGAGCAACGCGCGAATCGCGCCGATATGCGCCCAGCCGCGCGCGGCGCCCCCACCCAACACCAGCCCGATACGGCTATATCGACGTCGACGTATCATTTTTTCCCGCCTGTTCTCTGTTCCCGACTTTTCTCGTCGTTCCTCATCTATCGCCCGCGCACCACGTCCGAGCGCGATGTGGTGTACACCTTCTGAAACTGGTCGAAATGCACGTTGAAAATGCCCTCTTCCGTCACGCCGCCCTCGCGCCACTTCCAGCTCCACACGGTTTCCGGCTTCAACGGAAACACGGCGACTTCGCCTGGCTTGCCGAGCAGGCGGCGCACTTCGTCCTCGGTCATGCCGATGCGAACCTTCGCGAAGTTGGCGGCAGTGAGCACCTGCGTGATGGCTTGCAGTTTGCCGTCGCGGTCGATGTCGACCATGTAGGTGTTCAGCCCTTGCGGGCCGCGCGGATATTCGAGGCGCTTCGAGCCGTCGGTAAACGTCCGTTCGGTTTCCGGTTTGCCCATCTGGTCGCGGACCTGCGCTTCGCTCGTGACGCCGGGCGTCATATTCTTGAGCAGTAACGCGTCCGGTTTGACAGCGTTGAAAAATTCCTTGAGTTTTTGCACGGCGCGGTCGCTCTGTTGGTCGTCACAACCGGCAAGCGCTACGCACGCGCTCAGCATGGCGACGGTAAGCAGTTTGAGGCTCACAGCAAGTTTCCTGTACGGATGCGGGCGCGTCATGCGCACGCATCCCGTTGTGTAGGGCGTCCACCAAGGGGACTTCCTCCGGGCGTGCTACAGGATAACCGCGTGTGGAAAAAACCGCGAGCGCCGCCTGCAGGAAGGCTGTCGGCCCTCTTGCGGCGCAGTCGGCGGCGGCGTGATATGCCGCGGGTCGACGCAGATGGACAAGGCGGGAAAAATGCGGCGCACGAGTACTCAGAAGCATGCGGAAAAGCGCGCACAAACAGGCACAAGCAGACACAAACAGGCACAGGCACGCACAAGCCCAGGCTCGCACAGGCATGCACAAACGGCGCACAAGCAAAAAGGCGACGCTGTGCTACGCGTCGCCAGACCGGTCGGTACGGTCACCGAGCGGTGGAGGCGGCAGAACGGCCGCCCGAAACGAAGCACCATGGACGACGCGCAGCGGCCCGATTCGGGGCGAGGCGGCGAGAGACCTTGGCCTCTGACCTTACACCATCGCCGCAATAGCGGACCGCTGCTTGTCTGGCCGCCCTGGTCCCTCGATAAGCCTTCCAAGTGCAGCTAATCTAAACGCATTGGCGGTATTAGACGAGAGCGCGTTTACACCGAATCGGCAGATGATTTGCAGCTGAACGGCGCAGGCGCGGTGCCGGTCCGCATCGCCCCCTCATACGGGCAAGAACGAAGCGAAACCCGCCCGCCCCGCGCCCAGCAGCACCGAATCGTTTTGCGGCGTATGGATCCGCGCGCACAGCACATCGCGATAGTGGCGCTCGAGAGGATTGTCGCGGCTCAAGCCGGGATTGCCGCTTGCCTCGACGGCGAGTTGCACGGCCTCGATCGAATGATTCGTCACCGTGTATTTGACGAGCGGCGCTTCGTCGAGCGTCACGTGCTCGCCGCGCGCACTCGCGTCGAGCAACACACGATTGTCGAACAACAGCGCATCGATGCGGCCGAGCGTCTGCGCAAACGCCGGCAGGCTCGCGAGCGGCGCGCCGAGATTGCCGGGTGTGCGATGCGCGGCCCACTGCGCGAACCAGTCGCGCGCGGCCCGCGCCACGCCGTCGTAGACCGCCGACAGCAGCACGCTCATCCACGCGAATCCGAGCGGATCGAGCCCGGCGCCGGGCTCCCCCGGCGGATGCACATCGACCGCATGCGTAGCCGGCACGAACACGTCGTCGAACACCAGTTCGTGACTGCCGGTGGCGCGCATGCCGAGGTGATTCCATTCGCTGCCGACCCGCACGCCCGGCGTATCGCGATGCACCAGCCACACGCCGACGCGCGGCGGCGTCTCGTCGCTGCGCGCCCACACCGCGAGCCACGTGAGACCGGGGCTGCCGGTCGAATACAGTTTGCTGCCGTCGATGCGCCAGCCGTCGCCGCTGCGCTTCGCGACGGTCGACGGCAAGCCGCCGCGCGCCGGCGTGCCGAGTTCGGGTTCGACGCGCAGCGAGTTGATCAGCGCGCCGTCGCGCACCGCTTCGCGCGCGACGCGTTCGCGCAGCGCCACAGGCCAATGCGGATTGCCCTGCAAGCGGTGGTGAAACAGGTACTGCATGACCAGCACCAGCGCCGTGGACGGCTCGCCGCGCGCCACCGCGCGGATCACTTTCAACGCCTGCGGCAAGCTCGCGTCCGCGCCGCCGAGCGATGCAGGCACCGTCAGCGAGAGCAGATCGAACGCGTGCAGGCGCGCCAGATTGGCGTGCGGAAATTCGGCAGTGCGGTCATAGTGCGCGGCGCTCGCGGCGAACTCGGCGGTGAGCTGCGCGAGCAGCGCGTCGAACGCATCGCTATCGAGCCGCGGATGACGGCGTGTCACCGCGCTGTCGGCAATCGGGGCATTCATGCGGGAACTCCGGCGCCGCGTTACGGCAGAGGGAAACTGCGATCGAAGCTCGTGCGCACATCGAGATGCGCGCGGATCACGTTGGCGGCTTCGTAGATATCGGCGGTGCGCTGCTGCGCGGCGACGACGCTGTCGTCGATCGCGACCGGATGCACCTGGCCGCGCTGATAGACAGTTTTCAGCACGTCGGTCGGCAGGCCAGTCACGCGCGATTGCATCGCCGCGACTTCGTCCGGATGCGAGAGCGCCCAACGTTGCCCGATCGCGACGCGCCGCAGGAAGTCGGCGAGCTGCGCGCGCTTGTCCGCGATCGCGCGTTCGGTGGCGACCTGGTAGCTGAGTCCTTCCGACAAGCCGACGCCGTTGGCGATGATACGGTTGTGGTCGCGCGCTTCGCCCAGCGCCGTGTACGGGTCCCACACCGACCACGCGTCGACGCTGCCCGAAGCGAGTGCCGCCTTCGCATCCGCGGGTGCGAGAAACACGAGCTTGACGTCGGCTAGCGGCACGTTGGCCTTCTTCAACGCGGCGAGCGCGAGATAGTGGCCGATCGAACCGCGCGTCGTCGCGATACGCTTGCCCTTCAGACTCGCCGCATCGTTCAGCGGCGAATGAGCGCCGACGACGATCGCCAGATCGAGCGGCGTCGAACGCGTTGCCGCGACCGCTCGCACGCGCGCGCCGGCAGCGAGCGCGAACACGAGCGGCGCATCGCCGAGTCCGCCGACATCCACCGCGCCCGCATTCAACGCTTCGCCGAGCGGTTGCGCGGCGGGAAAGTTGAACCATTCGATCTTGTACGGCAGGTCTTTCAATTGCCCGGATGCTTCGAGAATGCCGCGCGTTTGCAAGGACTGGTCGCCGACTTTCAGCACCGGCAAATCGGCGGCATACGCGGACACTGGCGAGGACGCGGCGCACACGGCCAGCAGCGCGGCAACGACTGGTCTGAACCACAACGCGCGGCGCACGCGTCGCACGGCGGATGAGACTGCAAAAGAAAAGCGGGTGATCGTCATATCGGCGCTTACGCGATGCATGCGGTGAAAGTTGGAAGCGACGATAAGGCACGCATCTGCATAAGGCAAACGCATTATTCTTCTAAGCAAATATGCGAATTTTCCTGGCACCCGCTTCGTGCGCACAGACTTGTGCAGGTATCGTCGTGCGCACGAAATGCCCGCGTCAGATCACATGAAAACCGTGCGTGCCGTCGCGCCTGAGTTGCGCGACGAGGCCGTATTCCCACTCCAGATACGCGTTCATCGCTTCACGCCCGTTATCGGTGCCTTCATACGGACGCCGGTAACGGTCGATGCGCGGCGAAGCGAGCCTCGTCTCGCCGCTTTCGACCGGCAAGCCCGCTTCGATCCATGCGCTCGTGCCGCCGCTCAGCACCTGCACCGGTTTGCCCGTCAAGGCGGCCACCTCGGGCGCGGCGAAACGCGCCAGCAAACTGCTGCCGCAGGTCACCACATAGCGTTGCGCGGTGGGCAGCTTGCGCACGGCGGCGTCGAGCAGCGAGCGAATCGCGTACCACGCGCCCGGAATATGGCGCTTCACATAGTTCGCGCTCGTCGTGAAATCAAGCACGGCGGTGCCGGGCGCTTGCAGCAGCGCCGCCAGTTCGGCGGGCGAAATCTCATCGGCGTCTGGCGGCGTGGGCGCGTTCCGCGCAGCGGGCGCCGCCCCTCGTTCGCTGAAGTCGGCGGCGCTCAGGCCATCCACCACGTACACCTCGACGTTCATCTGCGCGAGCCACGATGCGCTCATGTTCGCGCGCACGCCGTCGTTGTCCGCGAGGATCACGCGCGCGCCGCGCACCGGCGCGAACATGTCGGTCTCCTGCACGAGCTGGCCGCCCGGCGCGCTGCGAAAACCGGGCACGTGGCCCGCTTCATATTCTTCCGGCGTGCGCACGTCGAAGCGATAGACGGTGCGTACCGCTTCGTCGGCCCAACGGCGCGCTTCGTCACGCGACGTGCGGCCCACTTGCGCGCGATCCGCCACCTTGCGCGCGGCGTCGGCGGCGGCCAGACGGACTTCGTCGTCGAGATTCGGATCGAAGCGGCGCGAGCTGCCATGCGCGAGCGGCTGCCCGGCGAGCGTCCAGCCGATTGTGCCGTTGCGCAGCGCCGCAACCGGATTGGGCACGCCCGCATTGATCAGCGACTGCGCGCCGATGATGCTGCGGGTGCGGCCCGCGCAATTGACGATGATGCGCGTGGCCGGATCGGGTGCAAGCTGCCTGGCGCGCAGCACCAGTTCGGCGCCCGGCACGCTGATGCTGCCGGGAATGTTCATGGTCTGGTATTCGTCGAAGCGGCGCGCGTCGAGCACCACCACGCCGGCCTCGCGATCGAGCAGCGCCTGCACGTGCGGCGCGTCGAGCGACGGCGTATGCCGCTCGCTTTCGACCAGTTCGCCGAATGCCTTGCTCGGCACGTTGACATCCTGGAACAGCTCGCCGCCGGCCCTACGCCAGCCTTGCAGGCCGCCTTCGAGCAAGGCGACATCGGTATAGCCCAACTCGCTCAAACGGCGCGCGGCGCGTTCGGCGAGTCCTTCGCCGTCATCGAATACGACGATCGGCACGGTGAGACACGGCAGGCGCAGCGGCGCGTCCAGTTCGAGCCGCGACAGCGGCAGGTTGGCGGCAAAGAGCGGATGACTGCGTGCATGCGGATCTTCCTCGCGTACGTCGACGAGCGCGATTTCCTGGCGCTCCAGCAGCGCGCGGCGCACGTCCTTGAATGAAAGGGTACGGAACTCTGTAGCGAAACTCATGGGATCGGGAACTCCTTCGAAACATTCCAGATATTCGGCAACACGTCGTTCGAGTAGCCGGAGATGAAATTTTTACGACCACCGCCGGCCGGGTACACCGAGCGCGTCACCGCACCGATATTTGCACCGTACACGTGAATGCTGATCGATGTACGGTCATCGTATGCATTGCTCACGCGATGAATGTCGCCGATGCGCGGCGACACGGCATCCACTGCGCCAGCGGCGAGGCGCCGCGGCGCGCCCTCTTCCGCCAGCGTGCCGGTCGGCGTGACGCGATAATTCTGAGCAATTTCCGCGCCACGCAGCACGCCGATCAAACCCCATACGGTGTGGTCGTGCACCGGCGTCGCTTGCCCCGGTCCCCAGACAAAACTGACAACGGAGAAACGCTGCCGCGCATCCGCGTGCAACAGGAATTGCTGATAGCGCTCGGGATCGGGCTGCGCGAAAGCGTCGGGCAACCAGTCGTCGTGGGCGACCAGTTCGCTCAGATGCGCGCCGCCGGCTTCGAGGAGCCGCGCTTCGGGCACGGCGTCGTCGACAAGGGACGCGATCCGGCTGACGAACGTGCGCAGCCGGTCCGCTCTTAAGGCGGCGCTTAAGGTTTGAGTCATCGAAAGTTCAAGGAAGGGGTGACGGGAATCCGGAATCGGCTCAGGCGCCGTGGGCGAGCGCAGCGTTGAAGGTGTCGGTCCACAACGGCGCGACGTCGACGCGCCGCTCGATCACGGCCGCACGCGCAAAGGTATCGGCAACCTGCTGCTCGCTCGCGATGTCCGCCGCCGTGACGCCGGTGATGCGGCGCGCCTGGCTCTGGTTGCGGTACAGGGACAGAATCGCTTCTTCCGGCACGCGCAGTTCGGCGGACAACACCTTCGCATACGCATCCTGATGCTGGCTGAACCACGTGCATGCGCGTTGCAGCCTCACCAGCAGATCCGCGGCAGCGGCGCGCCGCAGCGGGTCAGCCAGGGCCGCCGGGTGACCGTAGTACAGATAGTTGCCGGACAGGTAGCCGTTGGCGTTTTTCAGCACGCGTGCGCCCGCCTGCGAGATCGCGAGCGGCACGTTGTAGCCGTAGATCGCCCATGCGTCGAGCGAGCCGGCGTTGAAGGCGGCGAAGCCGTCGCGCGGTGCGAGCGACGTCGCCTGGATATCGCTGAACGACAGCCCCGCTTCTTCGAGCATGCGCAGCAAGTAGTAATGCGTGGTGGTCGCGCGCAGATAGCCTACGCGCTTGCCCTTCAGATCGGCGATCGAGCGGATCGACGAGCCCTTCGGCACCAGCACCACCTGGTTGTTGACGTCGTCCTTGTAGACGGCGATCACGCGTACCTGGGCGTTTTGCAACCGCGCGAAGATCGGCGGAATCTCGCTGCCCGAGGCGATATCGAGCGAGCCGCCGTTCATCGCCTCGACCATCGCGTTGCCGGACTGGAACTCGGACCAGTCGATCGCGTAAGGGGTGTCCGCGAGGCCGGCTGTTTTCAGCAGCGTGGCGTCGCCGCCTTTGTAGGTCGCGACACGCAGATGGACTTTGCTGAGGTCGAGGCGCGGGTCGTTCCGGCCCGCTCCCGCCCATGCAGCCGATGCAGCCGACGCGGCTTGCGCCGCTGCCGAAACGAGGCTCGTGCCTGCGCCGGCTAGTGTCACGGCGGCCACGGCCGCAGCGGGCGGCAACGCGGACATGAGCCGGCGGCGCCGGAGCGAAACCGGCGGATCGAAACGTTGGGTCATATCGGGAGTCGCTCAGGTCAGTACGTCGGGCTCGGCTTCGACGAGCCCTTCCAGCAGGCTCTCGAACGCAAACAGCGCGCCGCCGGGACGGCCCACCTGCTCATGCGTGAGCGTGGCGACGTCGTGCGGGATGGCTTGTGGCGTGCCGGCGGCTTCGGCGAGCAATTGCGCGTGGCAGGCGCTATCGAGCGCGATGTACCACCATGCGGCGGCCTCGACGCTCGGGCCGGCCGTGAGGATGCCGTGATTCTTCAGGATCACTGCGCGTCGCTCGCCGAGCGCCGCCGCGATGCGCGCGCCTTCGCCGGTGTCGAGCACGACGCCGCGAAAATCGTCGAACAGCGCGTGGTCCTGATAGAACGCGCACGCGTCCTGCGTCAGCGGATCGAGCGTGCGGCCGAGCGTCGACCACGCTTTGCCATAGAGCGAATGCGTATGCGCCGCCGCGACCACATCGGGGCGCGCCTCGTGAATCGCAGCGTGAATCGCGAAGGCCGCCTGATTCACCGGCCCCTCGCCGACGACGATCTCGCCCTGCGCATTCACCAGCAGCAGATCGGACACGCGAATACGGCTGAAGTGCTTGCCGAACGGATTGACCCAGAAGTGATCGGGCCACTCGGGGTCGCGCGCGGTGATGTGTCCGGCGAGCCCCTGGTCGAAGCCATAGCGCGCGAACAGACGAAACGCCACGGCGAGGCGTTCTTGCCGATGGCGGCGTTCATCCGCGATGCTTTCACGCGGCGGCACGTCGTCGAACCAGAACTTGCGGAGGGGTTCGTGACGCTGTAGCGCCGTTGCATTGCCCGCAGGCGTGTTCCTGAAGGCGGCAGACAGATCGGTCATTGGGGCTCCGTTCAGGCGGCTACGCGCTCGACGCGCGCGATCCGTTCGCGGGTGGCCGGAATCAGTTCACGGCCGTAGTCGATGGCGTCTTCGAGCGGATCGAAGCCGCGCACGAGGAAGGTCGAGACGCCGAGCGCGTAATAGTCGGCGAGCGTATCGGCGACCTGTTCGGGCGTGCCGACGAGAGCGGTCGAATTCGAGCGCCCGCCGATTTCCCTGGCGATGCCGGTCCACAGGCGTTCGTCGACGCGGTCCGATTCACCGGACGCCGCCAGCAGACGCCGCGCGCCTTCGCTTTGCGCCGGGCCGCCGACGCCGAGCCCTTGAGCCGCGCGCAGCCGGCGGGTTTCTTCGAGGATGCGATCCGCGCGCTCCCAGGCGGCGGCTTCGGTGGCGGCGAGGATGGGCCGGAACGACACCGAGAAGCGCACCGTACGGCCATGTTTGGCTGCTTCGGCGCGCACGCGGGCGACCTGCTCGCGCACTTGCGCCTTCGATTCGCCCCACAGCGCGTAGACATCCGCGTGACGGCCGGCGATTTCGAGCGCGGGCGCCGACGCGCCGCCGAAGTACACCGGGATATGCGGTTGCTGGAGCGGCTTGACTTCGGAGAAACCTTGTTCGAAGCGGTAGTACTGGCCCGCGTGATCGAAGGGTGTGTCTTCGGTCCAGATGCGGCGCAGGACGTGCAGATATTCGTCGGTGCGCGCGTAGCGTTCGTCATGCGAGAGGTAGTCGCCGTCGCGGCGTTGTTCTGCATCGTCGCCGCCGGAGATGATGTGGACTGCCAAGCGGCCGCGCGAATAGTGGTCGAGCGTTGCCAGCTGACGCGCGGCCAGCGTGGGTGCGACGAAGCCCGGGCGGTGAGCCAGCATGAAGTGCACGTTTTCCGTGACGCTGGCCGCGTGGGCTACGGTCAGGAGTGCGTCGGGGCTCGTCGAATGATGCGGCACGAGGATGCGGTCGAAGCCCGCGGCTTCGTGGGCGCGGGCGAATTGTCCGATGTAGTCGAGGTCGATGCTCGGGCCTTGCGGCGCGTGAGTTTCAGACACCTTGCGGGTCTGGATCATGCCGATGAATTCGATTGACACGGTGGTGTCTCCCAATCATGTTGGTTTTGCCCGGCGGGGCGGTGGCTCTTCTTTTTCCGCAACGGCGGTTGCTGCCGCGTTCGAGGGGTTTAAGGTAGCAGCGCTACATGCGGTTGTTAAATATTGATCAGCCATATCTATATCGGCTTTGCATGTATTGGGTTTTGGTTTCTTGCCTTTGGCAGCCCCCTTGCCGCAAACCCCCTTCGACGAACGTGGACATCCCCGTGCCGTCAGCAGGAAAACAAAACCTTTGCCACAATGCCCCGTCGCGCGAAAGCGCAAAAAGCAGCCATTGAACAGACAATGATCCCCTTCTCGGTCCTGGACCTATCGCCCGTCACCGCAGGCGCCACCCCGGCACAAGCCTTCAGGAACACGCTAGACCTGGCGCAGCATGCGGAAGCCTGGAACTATCGCCGCTACTGGCTGGCGGAACACCACAACATGACCGGCATCGCCAGCGCCGCCACCTCGGTGGTGATTGGCTACGTCGCTGGCGGCACAACGAAAATTCGCGTCGGCTCGGGCGGCATCATGCTGCCCAACCATGCTCCGCTAGTCATCGCGGAACAATTCGGCACCCTCGCCTCGCTCTATCCGGATCGCATCGACCTGGGCCTCGGCCGCGCACCCGGCACCGATCAAACCACCGCCCGCGCGCTGCGCCGCGATCCGCAAAACAGTGCTGAGTCGTTCCCCGACGACGTCGTCGAGCTGCTACGCTATTTCGCCGATCCCGTGCCGGGCCAGCGCATTCGCGCAGTACCCGGCGCAGGTCTCAATGTGCCGCTGTGGCTGCTCGGCTCGTCGCTCTACAGCGCGCAACTCGCCGCGACGCTCGGCCTGCCGTTCGCGTTCGCGTCGCACTTCGCGCCCGATCACATGCTCACCGCGCTGCGGCTCTATCGCGCGCAATTCCGGCCGTCGGCGACGCTCGATAAACCCTACGCGATGGTCGGCATCAATCTGTTCGCCGCCGATACCACCGCCGAAGCGCAGCGTCTCTTCACCTCGCTGCAGCAACAGTTCATCAATCTGCGCCGCGGTACGCCCGGTCAGCTGCAGCCGCCGGTCGAGCGTCTCGAAGCAGCGGAAATGGAGTTGAACAGCGTCGCGCATTCGCTCGCCTGCACCGTGCTCGGCGATCGCGATGCGGTCCGCGAAGGTCTGCTGTCAGTGATCGAACAGACCGGCGCGGACGAGCTGATGCTGACCGCGCAAATCTACGATCACGCGGCGCGCTTGCGATCGTTCGAAATCGCCGCGCAAGTGCGCGAGGAATTGATCGTCGGCAAGTAACAAAAAGGGCGGCTCGCGGCCGCCCTTCTTCTCGCTGACTGTTCGGGCGCGGGTCCGGGCTCAGCGGTTCGCCGGCACCGCCGCCAGGCCGTCGAGCAGCGCCCGATGAAATGCCTGCGGATCCTGCATCTGCGGCGCGTGCCCCAACGCCGCGAATTCGACGAGCGTCGCATGCGGAATCGCCTTGGCCGCGGCCTTGCCCAGTTCCGGGTAACGGCCGATCTTCGCGCGCACCTCGGGCGGCGCTGCGTCCTTGCCGATCGCTGTGGTGTCCTTCTGGCCGATCAGCAGCAGCGTCGGCATCGTCAGCTGGCCCAGCTCGTATACCACCGGCTGCGTGTAAATCATGTCGTACAGCAACGCGGAATTCCACGCGACGATCTGTTTGCCGGGACCACTGTACATCCCCGCCAGCATCTGCACCCACGGTTCATAGTCCGCGCGCCACTGGCCCGCGTAGTAGGTCGACTGCTCGTAGCGGCGAATGCCGTCGGCGGTGGTCTTCAGCTCGCGCTCATACCATTGGTCGACCGATAGCGACGGCACGCCCTTCGCCTTCCAATCCTCGAGCCCGATCGGGTTGACCAGCACCAGTTGCTGCGTCTCATGCGGATACGTCAGCGCATAGCGGATTGCGAGCATGCCGCCAGTGGAATGGCCGATCAGGGTCGCGTCGGTGACGCCGAGCGACTGGAGCAGCGCGTGGGTATTGCGCGCCAGTTGCTGAAAACTGTACTGATAGTGCTCAGGCTTGCTCGATTTGCAGAAACCGATCTGGTCGGGCGCGATCACGCGATAGCCGGCGTCGCTGAGGCGGCGGATCGTCGTCTCCCACGTCGCCGCGCAGAAGTTCTTGCCGTGCAGCAACACCGCCGTGCGGCCGTTGGCGTGCTCCGGCTTGATATCCATGTACGCCATATGCAGCGCCACGCCTTGCGAGGTGAAGTCGTACCGCTCGACCGGCGCCGGATAGTCGAAGCCCTGCAACTCGGGGCCGAACGCGGGACCGACGTGGTCGGCGGCGCTGGCCACGCCCGGGTTGGCGGCGCTGGCCGGCGAGGCGGTCAAAGCGATGGCAGTGGTGGAAGCGGCGCTTGCAGCGGCGCTTGCAGTGACGGTTGCAGTGACGGTTGCAGCGGCGGTTGCAGCGGCGAAGACGGCCGGCGAGGCAGCCAACGCACTGGCGCTCAACATGGCGAGCAAAGAAAAGCGGCGCAAGCTCATCGATAGGTTTTCTTGCAAGGAGAGAGCAACGGAAAACGTGCGGCTCACGCACGAGCAATCGCGCTCGAGCCCCGTTCACGAGCCGACGATTCTACGACGCTCCGCCAGACTCCGCCGCCGCCCGCGCACGCTCATGGCTGCAGTGGCTGCAGTGGCCGTAGTGGCCGTAGTGGTCGTAGTGGTCGCAGTGGTCGCAGTGGTCGCAGCGGTCGCAGTGGTCGCAGTGGTCGCAGCGGTCGCAGTGGTCGCAGTGGTCGCAGCGGTCGCAGCGGTCGGCATGGCACGCATATTGCGGATAATCACCATGCACGCTATGTGTCGTGGCGCACGGATGCATCGTGTGCAAGGGTTGATCGTGCAGATCGTGCACAAAGGCGCAGCGCAAGCGGCATCCGCACAATTCAGACTACGCGCCCGCGGCAAATCGGTGCTAGAACTAGCAGACGGAGCCAAAAACGCGGAGCCACCCGACAGCACGATCCAGAAGCGGACAGGAAAGCGAACTAAAACCATCCGGGGCAAACGCTCGAAACAATAGTTAGAAGCGAGCGCTTGAACCCATGGCGAGAACACATCCAGCATGGCCATCCGGGGTATACCAACCAGGGAGACAGACATGGAAAGTCCGGCACGCCTGAACGATCTGCAACGCACCACCCTCGCCATCGTCCTTGCGGGCGGACGTGGCACGCGGCTCGGGCCGCTCACCAACAAGCGCGTCAAACCGGCAGTGCACTTCGGCGGCAAATACCGGATCATCGACTTCGCGCTGTCCAATTGTCTGAACTCCGGCATCCGCCGCATCGCGGTAGTCACGCAGTACAAGGCGCACTCGCTGCTGCGCCATTTGCAGCGCGGCTGGGGCTTCCTGCGCGGAGAATTCAGCGAATTCATCGACCTGTGGCCCGCGCAGCAACGCGTGGAAGGCGCGCACTGGTACCGCGGCACCGCGGACGCGGTGTTCCAGAACCTCGACATCATCCGCTCGATCCGGCCGAAATACGTGGTGGTGCTCGCGGGCGATCACATCTACAAGATGGATTACACGCGGATGATCGCCGACCACCAGGAAAGCGGCGCGGATTGCACGGTCGGCTGTATCGAGGTGCCGCGCATGGACGCGGTGGCCTTCGGCGTGATGGCGGTGGATGAACACCGCCGCATCACTGGCTTCGTCGAAAAACCGGCCGATCCGCCCGCGATGCCGGGCCGCCCGGATACGGCGCTCGCCAGCATGGGCATCTATGTGTTCAGCGCCGACTACCTGTACGCGCTGCTCGAAGAAAACATCTCCAGCGTCGACACCGATCACGACTTCGGCAAGGACATCCTGCCGCGCGTAGTCACGCAAGGTATGGCGATCGCGCATCCGTTCAGCATGTCGTGCGTGTCGTCGGACCCGAATGTGGAGCCGTACTGGCGCGACGTCGGCACGATCGACGCCTACTGGGCCGCCAACCTCGACCTCGCCTCGACGATCCCGACGCTCGACCTGTACGACCGCAACTGGCCGATCTGGACGTATCAGGAGCAGTTGCCGCCGGCCAAGTTCGTACGCGACATGAAAGGTCTGCAAGGCAGCGCCAACAATCTGATCCTGTGCGGCGGCTGTGTGATCTCCGGCTCGCAGATCGCGCGCTCGGTGTTGTCGTCGAATGTGAAGGTGAATTCGTTCTGTAACATCAATGAGGCAGTCTTGTTGCCGCAAGTCACCGTCGGCGCGAGTTGCCGGCTGCAGAAAGTCGTGATCGACCGCGGCTGCGCGATTCCGGACGGCACGGTGATCGGCGAGGATCCGGTGAGTGACGCCGAACGTTTCTACCGTACCGACGACGGCGTCGTGCTGGTCACGCCCGAGGCGCTCAGGCAGAAGGCCGGCTGATTCTCGCACCGTTGATGAATGCGCCGCCCGCGCGCCGCCCGCGCCGCGGCTGAACGACGTCCCGCACTAACAGGAATGAGACAGAGTCTATGACGATTCGCGCCCTGCACGTCGCAAGCGAGCTGTATCCCCTTCTGAAAACGGGCGGTCTCGCCGACGTCGCGGGCGCATTGCCGCCTGCGCTGATCGAGCTCGGCGCCGACGCGCGGGTGCTGCTGCCCGGCTTTCCCGCGGTTGCCGCCGGCTTGACCGACGTGCGCACGGTGGCGCAACTGGGCCGCCGTTTCGACGCGCCCGCGGTCACGCTCGAACAGGGCACGCTGCCCTCGAACGGCCTCACGGTCTATATGATCCGCGCCGCCACGCTGTACGACCGGCCCGGCAATCCGTATCTGAACGACGAACATGTGCCCTACGGCGACAACGCGCAGCGCTTCGCCCTGCTCGGCTGGGTCGCCGCGCAACTGGCGCAGCAACTCGATCCGGCGTGGTCGGCGCAGATCGTCCACGCGCACGACTGGCATGCGGGGCTCGCGCCCGCCTATCTGAAGGCGGCCGAACGCCAGCATGGCCGCTCGTTCGCGCGCAGCATATTTACGGTGCACAACCTCGCGTATCAGGGCATTTTCCCGGCTCACCAGTTCGGCCTGCTCGGTCTGCCGGACGACTTCTTCAGCATGCACGGCGTCGAGTTCTACGGGCAGTTGTCGTTCCTGAAAGCGGGCCTCTACTACAGCGACCGCATCACCACCGTCAGTCCGACCTACGCACGCGAAATCCAGACGCTCGCCCAGGGCGGCGGCCTCGACGCGCTGCTGCGCCATCGTTCGCACGACCTGAGCGGGATCCTGAACGGTGTCGACTACACGGTGTGGAACCCCGCCACCGATCCGCTGCTCGAGGATCACTACACCGCTACGCGCCTGGCCGGCAAACAGGCGTGCAAAGACGCCTTGCAGAAGCGTTTCGGCCTCGCGCAGAAAAGCGATGCGCTGCTGTTCGGCGTGGTGAGCCGGCTGACCGAGCAGAAAGGCCTCGACCTGCTGCTCGCCGCGTTGCCCGAAATCGTCAAGCGCGGCGGCCAGCTGGCGGTGTTCGGCACCGGCGACCCAGCACTCGAAAACGGCTTGAAACGCGCCGCGCAGGCGCATCCGGAATCGGTCGCGGTCGAACTGGGCTTCGACGAAGCGCTGGCTCATACGATCGTCGCGGGCAGCGACGTGATCGCGGTGCCGTCGCGCTTCGAGCCGTGCGGGCTCACGCAGATGTATGCGCTGGCGTGTGGCTCGCTGCCGCTCGTGCACCGCGTCGGCGGTCTGGCGGATACGGTGGTCGACGCGTCGCTCGAAAATCTCGCCGACGATCTCGCCACCGGCTTCGTATTCGAACGCTTCGAACCGCAGGGCCTTGCCGCCGCGATCCGCCGCGCGTTTGCGCTCCATGAGCGGCGCACCGAATGGAAAGCGACGCAGCGGCGCGCGATGCGCCAGGACTTCGGCTGGGGCGCATCGGCCGAGCGTTATCTCGCGCTGTATCGCGAACTCGCGTGAGCCGCCAGGCCCCGCTGCCCCGCTGCCGATACGTTTGATGGTTCGGCGCAACAACACGGGGACGGACCAACTCGGGCGCGGCAAACTCATGTATTGTTTCCTGACTACGCAGACGGTACATTTTTCTTGCATAGTCTGAAACAGTCATGCCGCAACAGCCGCCCGGCCAAGGCCGGTGCACCGCCGTCGCGCATCCTCCCCGTTCTCACTTTTCGCGCATCAGGGCTTGCGCGAGCCGACACCATGACGAAAAACGTTCTGAGCATCCAGTCACATGTCGTGTTTGGGCACGCCGGCAACAGCGCGGCCGTGTTCCCGATGCGCCGGCTCGGCGTCAACGTCTGGCCGCTCAATACCGTGCAGTTCTCGAATCACACGCAATACGGCCATTGGAGCGGCAGCGCGATCGATGCATCGCAGATGGAAGACCTCGTCGAAGGGATCGGCGCCATCGGCATGCTGCCGCGCTGCGACGCCGTGCTGTCCGGCTATCTGGGCACGCCCGAGCAAGCGCAATCCGTACTGGAAATCGTCAAGGCCGTGAAGGCCGCCAATCCACGGGCGTGGTATTTCTGCGATCCGGTGATGGGCGCGGCGAGCGGCTACAAGGTCGAGCCGGGCATTCAGGAATTCCTCGTGCGCACGATGCCGGAAATGGCCGACGCAATGGCGCCGAACCATACCGAGTTGCAACGCCTGGTGGGCCGCGAGATCGAGACGCTCGAAGAGGCCGTGACGGCCTGCCGCGAACTCATCGCCCGCGGGCCGAAGCTCGTGCTGGTCAAGCACCTGCTCGACCGCGACAGTCCCGCCGACCGTTTCAACATGCTGGTCGTCACCGAGCGCGAGGCATGGATGAGTCAGCGCCCGCTCTATCCGTTCGCGCGGCAGCCGGTGGGTGTCGGCGATCTGACGAGCGCGGTGTTCGTCGCGCGCACGCTGCTCGGCGACTCGATTCGCGCGGCTTTCGAGCACACGCAGGCCGCCGTGAATGCGGTGGTCAAGGCGACCTGGCAGGCGGGACGCTACGAGCTGGAGCTGGTTGCCGCGCAGAACGAAATCGCGCAGCCGCGCGAATGGTTCGACGCGTGGGTGGCCGAGACGGCGTAGACCATTGAGATTGCGGTTGCGTCAGTGGCTGGCCGAACCCGCGCCCGGCTGATTGGCCACGTCGGCGGTGCTGGCCGCGGCGGTCGCCGGTAAGAAAATCCCACCCGCGCGGAAGGCACTGTTCCGCGCTGCGTGGGCAATCCGCGGCGAGCGCCGTGGGGCATACGGTCCGCGATTGTCATCCGGGCGTCCTATAATGCCTGCCGCGTGGACGAAGCAGCCGCCCGTCCACAGCGCATTTTCAGCATCCGGCATTCAGCAGACGAGGCATCGATGGACGGTTATATCCGCAGCGAGCGGGAAGAATATTTTGAGCAGTTGTGCCTCAGCGTCGACGCTGACGAAACTCACGAGCAGGAAGCGATCGAGTACTTCGAGAACCAGTTCGACGAAGCCGACTTCGATCCGGCGCAGTGGCTCGACATCGCGCTCTATTACTCGCCGGCGGTGGCGCGCGGCATCATCGACATGGTGACGCCCGACGACAAGGCGCGCAGCAACATCGCCGCAGTGATCGCCGACAACCTCGACATCTCCTACGGCGAGGACGAATGCCAGCAATTCGCCGAGACCATCGAGTTCGCGCTCAACAACGGCGTGCCGGTCGATCTCGACCTGGTGCTCGACGGCTGCCAGCGCGCGATCGACGACCTCGACACGTGGGCCGACGAAGACACCAAGGCGCCGCTCCTGCGTCTGCGTGAGGAGTTGTTGCGCCAGCAAGGCGAGCACTGAGGGCCTGGCTTTGGCCCGCTGATTTTTCGGCGCAATCGCGGCTTTGCGTCCGTGGGCGCGCTGTTGCGATATAGCCGGCGCGCTCGCGCCGGTTTTCTGAGCCGCCGCGGTTTTCCTTAAGCATGTGCCGCAATCCGCATCTGCGCGTCTGACCTGACAGGCCGCCAGCCAAAGCGCTGTGCGATCTATGCCGAAATGCTCATTCAAAGCGCCGCGAACTGCCAAGACGGCTGCAAATTGGCTTTTTATATTCGCGCCAGATTGACCGACGCGCGCTGGCTACTCCACGTATTCCAGCATTGTTTATGGCGACGGAACATCCGTAGTCTGACGATGCGCGTGAGGCGGGCAGCCGCCGGTTCGCGCGCATCGATCCAGCGTTACCGCCTTGCTGCTTTCACACCTGAAAACTGTCGATGGAAGGAGAGACCATGAGTCTTCGCAACACGCTGAAACCGCTTGCACTGTTCGTTGGCGCCGTCTTCGCGACGGCGCCGCTGGCCAGTTTTGCCGATGACCTGCCGGTCAAGATCGGCTTTGCTGCGCCGATGACGGGGGCCAACGCCGGCTACGGCAAGGATCTGGAAAACGGCGTACGGCTTGCGATCGAGGAAGCCAACGCGCAGAAGGTCAAGATCGGCGACAAGGTCGCGCAATTCCAGCTTGTCTCCGAGGACGACCAGGCCGACCCGCGCATTGGCGTGCAGGCCGCGCAGAAACTGGTTGACCAGAGCGTGTCGGCGATCGTGGGCCACTTCAATTCGGGCACGACGATTCCGGCCTCGCAGATCTACGAGCAGGCCGGCATTCCGGTGATCGACCCGGCCGCGACCAACCCGATCATTACCGGGCGAGGTTTTGCGAACACCTTCATGGTGATTTCCACCGATGCGCAAAACGCCGGCAATGCGGGGATGTATGCCGTCGAGGTGACGAAGGCCAAACGGATTGCGATCATCGACGACCGCACCGCGTTCGGCCAGGGCGAGGCCGACGAGTTCGAGAAAGCGGTGAAGGCGCACGGCGGCAACATCGTGGCGCGCGAGTACACCGACAATCACGCGGTGGATTTCAGCACGCAGCTCACCAAGATCAAGTCGACGAATGCGGATTTGATTTTCTTCGGCGGGCTCGATACGCAGGCTGCCGGGTTTGCGAAGAAGATGAAGCAATTGGGGATGACCGCGCAGTTGGTGGGCGGCGGCGGCGTGGTGGATCCCGAGTTCATCAAACTGGCCGGCGACGCGGCTGAAGGCGTGATGGCATGGGAATATGGCAGGCCGTTGGCCCAGTTGCCTGGCGGCAAGGATTTTTCTGCCAGGTTCAAGAAACGGTTTGGGGTGGATATCCTGTCGTACGCGCCGTTTGGGTATGACGGAGCCTGGGCGGCGATTCACGCGATGCAACAGGCTAAATCCAGCTCGCCGACGGTTTATCGTCCTGTGCTGAAGGCGATTGATTTTGAAGGCGTCACCGGGAAGATTTCGTTTGATAATACCGGCGCGTTGAAGAGCGGTGCCTCCACGCTGTATCAGGTTAAAAGTGGGGGCTGGGTGCCGGTTGTAACCAAGAGCGGGAGTTAAGGTCTTTTTGCGTGCGCGGCGCCAGGTTGCGCCGCGTGCGTATCTACTTCAAAACCTTAACGATAACCACGGCATCCAGATCCCTCTGAATCCGGACCAGATCGGACTTCAAATCGGCAAACTCATCAGGGGAACACATCTGATGCCCAAATCCGGCCAGAAGGTGCCGCCTGATCTGCAATACCCGCGCCGCGGCATCCAACACATAGTGCGAAGAAAAATCTAAAAACCGATCCTTCACCACCGCATCAGGCGGCACATCCGTCACCTGGCCAAACCCTGGCAGCGTCATCTCCAGAATCTCATCGAACTGCCCGCCGATACACGCCCACGGCTGGGTCCGTGAAGGCTCCGCAAGCCACGCCTGCACCTGACTCTCCATGCCGCCAGACAAGCTGGTCAAAGCCGGCACAGCCGTCGTCCCGTCCTTCCAGACGAAATGCTCCACCCGTCCCTGCATCGAAGTAAAAAATGGCCCATTCGTAGCGGCCACAGCGCCCGTGCGCAATTGCGCAGTGCCATGCAATCCCGCCTGCAATAGACGGCTCGCGGCAATCTGCTGGGTCCGCTGCCGCGTCGCCCGGCGAAACATATTGCGCTCCAATTCAGCCGTCGAACCGGCATCCTCCACGCGATAAGCGTAATCAGCCGCCCCGCCCTCATCGATATCGATCTGCAAGCGCGCAGTCCGCTCACGCATCTGCGTGGCCGGCGTGCGCGACAGCACACCCTCGTCGACCAGCAACACGGGCCGGTCCATCACGCTCGGCGGCAAATAGCCAAAACCGACGCCGCCCGCGCTCGTGTCGGCATACAAGGACAACTCAGGAATCCAGACGATCGCATGATTGATCGCGCTCCCGCCATACCCCGGCACATCCGGCAAACTATAGTACGGGCCGAGATTGAGCAGCACGGCTTCACTGCGGATGCCGACCGCGGCCAGCAACGCGCCGTACAACGCAACGTGATCCTTGCAGTCGCCGTAGCGGTTGCGCAGGATGTCGACCGCCTTGTGCGGGATCGCCGCCGTCTCGCCGAGAAACAACGCGACGTAGCGAATATTCAAGCGCATCCAGTCGTACAGCACCTGCGCTTTCGCGCGCGGATCGGCGGCCTGTGCGGTCAGACCCTGCGCGAGCCGCACGATCGCCGGATCGCTCTTCGTCGGGTCGACGGCCGGGCCGCGATAGCGCGCCGCGAAACTCGCGAAGTCGGGCACCGTCGATACCATCAGCCGGTCACCCCAGTTCGCGTAGCCGACCGCGCCCGCTTCGAGCGGTGCATACGGGCCGTGCTGGTAATCGAACTCATAGCGGGTGCGGCCGTTCTCCGTGACCGGCGGCAGCGCGACATAGCCACGCGCGTCGGCATGAAACGGCACGTCGGCGGGCAAATCGAAGATCAGGCGCTGCATCTCGACCGGCTCGCGTGTCGGTTCGACCAGGTACGCAAAAGTGCCGGCTTGCAGAGGTTGGGTGCGTGTCTTGCGAAACGACAGATGCACGCGTGAGCCGGGTTCGACGCCCGGAAAGATCACCGTGCGCAATACGGCGTCTTCGAAACTCGGCGCACCCGCCGAGCGCGGCTCCTGCACGTCGCGGATCGCTTCCGGCCCGACCGGGTGCGCCACGCCGTTCGGGTCGATCGTTTCCGCGCCCAGCAATTGCACCTGCTCGATGTCCTTGTTGAACCACACGTAGCGTTGCGCGATATCGTCGACGCCGCTCGTCGTGTTGGCGCGCAAGATCGTATCGTCGTGTTCTTCGACGGAGCCGTCTTTCTGGATCACGAAGAGGTGGACGTCGCGCTCCATCGTCGACGGCGCGAGGTCATCGCCGGAAGGGCCGTCGCCGGCGTGCACGGCGGCGACGGCCGCACCGAGCGCTAACGCGGCGGCCAGCCTCATGAACGAGAAACACCGGGTCATGCGCGGCGCGCCCTGCCCCGCGCGCGCCATGTCCGCGGATTCGAAGCGAACTCCGCGCGAAACGCGTGATTGAAATTCGACAGATCGTTGAAGCCGCAATCCAGCGCGACGTCGACAATCTTCGCGCTGTCGTCGTGAAGACGCAGCGCCGCCGCTCGCAAACGCGCGCGTAGAAGATATTGATGCGGCGTCACGCCGGTCACCCGCTGGAAGGTCCGCAGGAAGTAGAACTCGCTCAGGCCTGCCGCGGCGGCGAGGCTCGCGAGCGTATGCGGCGCGCCAGGCGCGTCGTCGATCAGACGCACGGTCTGCGCCACGCGCGACCATGCCGCGGCGCTGGCCGGCTGCGCTGCACGCGTCAATGCACCGGTCGCATCCAGGGCCGCGACGGCCAGTTCGACAACGAGTTCATCCCACACCGGTTCGCCCACCTCCGAGGCCCCGGCGCAAGCTAGCGCGATCAACGGCGACAGCGAACGCAGTGACGGCACCCGCGCGCGCCTGAAGTTCAGATTGCCGTTCGAGATGCCTGCATCGGCGGCGATGTGCTCGAAGTAAGCCGGCGCATAACGGAACGCGATGCAGCGATCGCCTGCCCCATGCCGATGCCCGCACTCGAAACAGTCGCCGTTGTTGCCGAGCAGCAGCGCACCCGGCGTCAGCAGTTCGCGCCCCGCCGCTGCCCGGTAGCCGAACGAGCCGGCGACCACCATCGCGATGCACACGCCGCCGTGCCGTTCCTCGAACGGCTGGTCGCGTGGTCCGAACGTGCACAGAATGTCCGCGACGTCCCAGCCCGCGCCCTGCGCCAACGGGCGCGCGGCTGTGCTGCCGCGCGTGCCTTCGCGTGCGCGTTGCGCGAGCGCCTGCTGCAGAGTGACGGCAATTTTCCCCAAGATGCACCTCGGCTGAGTCCGTATTCTGTTTTTAGCACATCGGCGGCGCCTGCGGTTTTCCCGCTTTCGACGCCGCCGACTCGCTCAACACCCAAAGGAGGACACGCGATGAACATGCTGGACAACGAGATGGCGCGCGGTTTCCAGGACGCGCTGGGCGCGCCCGCGCGCGCCGCCGACATCGACGCCGCCGACGACGTCTATGGCTGGCTGATCGGCAGTTGGGACATGGACGTGGTGCACTATCGCGTCGACCTCGGCAGCGAACGCCGACGCGGCGAGATTCATTTCGGCTGGGTGCTGGAGGGCCGCGCCGTGCAGGACGTGTGGATCATGCCGCCGCGCGGCGAGCGCCACGCGGGGCTCGCCGCCATCGACAACATGTACGGCACCACGCTGCGCGTGTGGGATCCGGCGCTGCGCGCGTGGCGGGTCACCTATATCAATCCGCTGACTGGCCAGCGGGATGAACTGGTCGGCAGGCGTGTCGGCGACGATCTCGTGCAGATCGGCAGGCATGCCGACGGCACGCCGATTCGATGGAGCTTTACGGATATCACGCGGGATACGTTCCGGTGGCGTGGCATGGCGCTCGCGGAAGATGGCGTGACCTGGCGGCTGGAGGCGGAGTTCCATGCGCGGCGCCGGCGCGCCTGAATACCTGGGGTGTGTTCACATTTACGACTGGCCCAAGCGCGCAGGCAAGCGATGCAAACACGAGATAGCTCTTGGCGAGCTTGTCATATCGAGTGGAGGCGCGGCGAAAATACTTGATGCGCTTGGGCAAGCCTCAACCTGCTGATTCTACGGCCCGGTTCGTTGCTCTCCTGCAACATAGAATCTAGCCAGCACACGGCCCTTTTCATGGGGGAGTCACGGCGCTGCTGCCCGAATGGTTCGAAAAGTCGCTGTCAGGTTGCCTGGATTTCGAGAGATTCAAACTCGACGACCAGTTCGGCTCCAACGGTCGCCGCCACGAAGGCGATGTGACGTCCGGGCTTTTCGGAATACCTATCGGCCTTCGCCAACGCCGCCTGCGCCTCGCCGTAACGCCTATCTCCCGGTTGGATGATTGCGATGTCATACACGATGTTCAACTGGCCAAAGTGTTCGACCACGCATCGACGTGTGCCGACGAACTTCACGGTAGCGCGGCGATCTTGCAACTTAAGCCCTAAGGTCAGGCTGTCGCCGTCATCCGTCACGGCAAGGATGTCGATATACCAGTCGTGAAAATGTTGAAACGTCTTTAGTTCATTCATGATCGAAGCCTGTCAGTAAGGCAGGAGAGAAAAGGCATTCCCAAGATCACGGGTGTTGCCGTCCCAATTGTGCGAGTGAGGTGCCCCGAAACCGTGATCGTGGTCGAAGTCAAAATCGACTGCGGCGTTTCCGTTTGCATCATAGAGCCGCATCTGACCGCTTCCTGATGGGTTGACGACCCACGTATTAGCCGGGCCTCCCGTACGGGGCAACCATGCCAGCTTGCTATCGCCGCTTGGCAATGAGCGACCATCACCATATTCAAACGGTTGCGCGTCACCTAACAGCGACTGAGGTGCGTCGGTGGTGTTTGCGTATTTGCCTGTCCATCCCGCCGCGTTTCAGGGGCTAACCGGGCGACCGTGGAGATCCTTGCCGCCGAGGAGTTGGGCGCGATAGCCGTCCACTCAATACGGCAAGCTCGCCGAGAGCTATCTCGTGTTTGCATCGCTTGCCTGCGCGTTTGGGCCAGTCGTAAATGTGAACACGGCTTGGGGTGTCGGCCGGTTTCAATCCCCGATTTGTCCCAGCAGGGCCTGCAACTTCTCCACATGCCGCAACAACAAATGCCGATGCTTCTCAATCTGCTCGAGCCGCCCGGCAAGATCAGCCTGAATCGGGTCATCCAGATCAGCAGCGGCAATTACCTCTTCCACTTTCGACCGCATCGCCGCCAACTCCACCGGCGCATGGCTCAAATGCCGCTCAAAGCGCCGTACGTCCTGCACCGCCAGGTCGCGGACCTTGCGGAAATGCGCCTGGCGCCGATGCGCTTCGGCGTCGAGCGTCTCCTCTTCCACGCGCCTGGCCGGCCCCGCCTGACCGAAAATCGGTTCGGGCGGACGTAACACCGTTTTCTTGCGCACCGGATGCGCGGTGCCGCGAAACCGCGCGAGCGGCATTTCGTTGTCGATCGCCTCGCGCGCATTGGCCGGTATCTCCTGCTCCGTGTGCGGCGCGTTCATCCAGCCGTTCGGCAGGCCCGTGACCGCCTCGATGCCGCGCACGAATTCCTCGCTGAATTCACGCTGGCCGGACAATATCAATTTCAGGTAGCTCGCGGAGAAGGTCATCATGCGCGCGAGACGGGTCGCCGCGCCAACCTCACGGGTCAGCAGCACCAGGTTCGCTCGCCAGACCGGGAGCAACAATTCGTCGGAATCTTCCATCGCTGGGTCTTCCATCTCGTTTGCCCGAGGTACGGATGATGCGCTCGCACGCTCCATCGTCCTGAAAGGGTAGCCGCTTCACCGCATCGCGCGCAATCGCGGCGCACTTAGTTGGCGGCTGTCGATGTGCCGGGGTAACACGCGCCGGCGTACCGCCGTGCTTCGCCCGCCGGCACTGCCTCGTGCACCACTACCCCATAGACCTAAGGATTTTGTAATAAAAGGTCACCGGCAAATGTTGCGGCGCGCTATCCGGCCCTATACGTTCTGCGCGAAACCGGCGGCATGCAATCACGGACACACGCTGTTACACCTTTGCCGCGTAACTTGCCGCGTAACTTGCCGCGTAACTTGCCGCGTAACTTGCCGCGTAACTTGCCGCGTAACTTGCCGCGTAACGGCGGTCAGGTGATCAAGGCGGATGCTAGCAAACCGCGGACCAACGTAATCAATGCGCTGGCGGAGATGATACGAACGCTGACGCGGCGCCGGGGGTTGGCGCCGCTCGAAGGATACGCGTGTTGTGAGGCGCGTTGTGCGCCGCAGCGTAAATCGTCAGGCCGAGCCGACCCGCTCCAACGCGGTCGTCACCAATTTTTCCAGCAAAGGCTCGACCTTCGCGGCCAGCGTTTCGTCATACGCGTACGGCATCTGTTCTTCCATATACGTAATCTGCGACAACTCGAGCTGCACCGCGTGCACGCCCTGCGCCGGCTGCCCGTACTGGCGCGTGATATAGCCGCCTTTGAAGCGCCCGTTCGCGACCGCCGAATAACCGCCATGCCGCTCTACTACAGCGGCCAACTCCTCGCCCAGTCCCGCCGCCGCACTCGCCCCGTTGGACGTGCCAAAGTTGAAGTCCGGCAGACGTCCCTCGAAAAAGCGCGGCACGTGCGAGCGGATCGAATGCGCTTCCCACAGCAGCACCTTGCCGTGCCTCGCCTTCAACGCGGCAAGTTCGCCTTGCAGCGCCTCGTGATACGGCTTCCAGTACGCATCGCGCCGGCGCGCGACTTCGACTTCGGTCGGCAAATGGCCTTCGCGGTACAACGGTTCCTTGTCGAAGGTATCGACCGGCAGCAAACCGGTGGTGTCCTGGCCCGGATAGAGATTCGCGCCATCGGGCGGACGGTTCAGGTCGATCACATAACGCGCGTACGACGGCGACAGGATCGACGCGCCCATGCGCTTCGCGAACGCATACAGACGGTCGAGATGCCAGTCGCAGTCGTCGGTGCGCTGCGCGACGGGCGTCATCGTTGCGGCAATGTCGGCGGGAATCTGCGTGCCCAGATGCGGGATCGAAATCAGCAGCGGCAGGCTTCCTCGATGCAGCGTGACAACCGGCGCAATAGCCGGAGTAGTTTGAGTAGACGAAGCAGTCATGTCAGTCCGGAATCAATGGGATCGAAGGCTCAATCACTCTGTAACTCATTTCTATAGTTCACTTCTGTAGTTCACTCCTATAACTCGCTTCTATAACTCGCTTCAGCAATTCATCTCAGGAATTCACTTCAGCAAGCCGGCAAGCGCCACGCGATAGCGCGCATAGGCGCCCTCTTCGTCGCGATGCCGGCGGTTATCGACGACCTTGTCGCCGCCCGCGTAGACGTCGCGAATCGGCGTCTCGCCGTGCTCGCAGAATACAACGCCAGAAAACCAGGCGTGGGGGGCGTGCTCGGCGATGCTCGAATGATCCGCGTCGAGCACCAGCCAGTCGGCGCGCCGGCCGGCCCGCAAGGCGCCAACCGCGCGGCCCGTCGCGTGCGCGCCGCCTTCAAGGGCGGCGTCGAACAGGCGGTCGGCCACATGCGAGGCTTGCGCCGACGCCAGCACATTGCGTTGACGGCGCGTGAGGCGCTGGCCGTATTCGAGCAACCGCAACTCGGCGCGCCAATCGACGCCGATATGGCTGTCCGAGCCGACGCCGATACGTCCCTGCGCTTCGAGATACTCCTGCGCCGGGAAGATGCCGTCGCCGAGATTAGCTTCGGTAGTCAAACACAATCCGGCGACCGCGCCGCTTCTTGCGAGCGCCGGCGTTTCGTTCGCATCGACGTGCGTGGCATGCACGAGACACCATCGGCTATCGACATCGAAACGATCGAGCAGCCATTGCACCGGCCGCGCGCCTTCTGTTTCCAGACAGGCGTCGACTTCGGCGGTTTGCTCGGCGATATGAATATGAACCGGCGCGCTCGCCTCGATGCCGCCCAGCAGCGCGCGCATCGAATCCTCGGATACCGCGCGCAGCGAATGCGGCGCCACGCCGTAACGCAACGCGGCGCTTTCAGGGCGCGCCGCGCGCAACGTGCCGAGCAGTTCGAGCAGACTGTCGGGCGTATTGATGAAGCGCTGCTGATCTTCACGCGGCGCGCGCGAGCCGAAACCGCTGTACTGATACAGCACCGGCAGCATCGTCATGCCGATGCCGCTCGCCGATGCGGCGTCCACCACACGCTGCGCGAGTTCCGCCTGATTTGCATAGCGGCCGCCATCCGGCGTGTGATGCACATAGTGAAACTCGCAGACCGACGTATAGCCCGCTTTCAGCATTTCGATGTAGAGCCACTGCGCGACGGACGCAAGCCCTTCCGGCGTGATCTTTGCCGCGAAGCGATACATCAGATCGCGCCAGCTCCAGAAATTGTCGGTAGCCGCGGCGCCGAAAGCAGCGCGATATTCGGTGAGGCCTGCCATCGCGCGCTGGAACGCATGCGAGTGAAGGTTCGGCATGCCAGGCAGTACGGGACCGGCGGCCTTTTGCACGCCGGCAGGCACGGCCGCCGTATCGGGCGTGACCGACGTCAAGGTGCCGGTTGCGTCCCACTCCAGCAGCACGTTGCGGCGCCAGCCATCCGGCAGGTACGCATGGTCGGCGAATAACGATTGCTTCGATTGCGTCATCTTCAGGCCTTAGCTCAATTCACGCCGCGTATAAACCGTCTCGCCCGAGCGCACGACCCGCGCGCACAACGGACGCCCAATCCAGTAAGCCAACTCCGCGAGCGACTCGACCGACCACACCGCGAAGTCCGCTGCGCGCCCCGCTTCCAGCGAGCCGTGCGAATCCGCCTTGCCGAGCGCGCGCGCCGCGTGCGACGTTACGCCCTGCAGCACTTCGGGCACGGTCATGCGGAACAGCGTGGCCGCCATGTTCATCATCAGCAGCAGCGAGGTGGCGGGCGACGTGCCGGGGTTGCTGTCGGTGGAAATCGCGATCGGCACTCGATAGCGCCGCAGCAAGTCGAGCGGCGGCAATTGCGTCTCGCGGATGAAGTAGTACGCGCCGGGCAATAGCACGGCAACCGTGCCCGCTTCTTTCATCGCCGCGACGCCGGCTTCGTCGAGGAATTCGAGGTGATCCGCGGACAGCGCATGGTGACGCGCGGCCAAGGCCGTGCCGCCGCCATTCGACAACTGCTCCGCATGCATCTTCACCGGCAGCTTGTAGCGCCCGGCGGCTTCGAACACGCGCTCGCTTTGTTCAAGCGAAAAACCGATGCGCTCGCAGAACACGTCGACCGCATCGACGAGGCCTTCGTCAGCGAGCGCCGGCAGCATCGTGTCGCAGACTTCGTCGATGTACGCATCGGCGCGGCCTGCAAATTCAGGCGGCAATGCATGCGCGCCGAGAAAGGTCGTGTAGACCGACACCGGATAGTGTTCGCCCAGGCGGCGCGCGACGCGCAGCATCTTGCGTTCGCTCGCGAGGTCGAGGCCGTAGCCGGATTTGATTTCGACAGTGGTCACGCCTTCGGCGAGCAGCGGTTCGAGCCGCGCGGCGGATTGACGGAACAGCGAATCTTCGTCGGCGGCACGCGTGGCGCGCACCGTGGAAACGATGCCGCCGCCCTGCCGCGCAATCTCTTCGTAGCTGACGCCGGCCAGACGCTGCGCGAATTCGTCGGCGCGCTGGCCGCCGTACACCAGATGCGTATGGCAATCGACGAGACCCGGCGTCACCCACGCGCCGTGCAGATCTTCGCGCGGCCACGCGGCGTATTCGGCGGGTAGTCCGGAGGCTGCGCCGAGCCACGCGATCTTGCCGTCTTGCACAGCAATCGCGGCGTCGGGCAACGTGTGTTGGGGATCGCCCTGGGGGCAGAGTTTGAGGTGATGCCAGACGGTTTGCTTCATCGCGTGCTCTTTGCAGCTCGTTGCGTGTCTGTAGTGGTTCGCGGCGCGCTATCTCTTCCAGCGTGACCGCGCACCGTCGTCATCGTTGCGCGTAACGCAGGCTGATCGCGAGCAAGGCGCCCGCGCCTTCGACCGTGCATGACAGCGCGTTCGGCGTGTCGATGCGCAGCGTGTCGCCGGTATCGAGCGCGAACGGCTGAACCCCGGCGCCGGGCGAAATTTCAACCGGCCCGCTCGCGCAGAACAGCAGCACGACGTCGGCGGACAAGTCGCGCTGCGTATCGCCGCGCCATACTTCGACCTCGCTCGCCGCCGCGCCACGCCGCACCATCAGGTTGAAGTCGCGCGTCGCACCGTCGACCAGACGCGCGTCGATGTGCGCTTCGCCCGCGAACCGCGCGATATCGAGCGGTTGTGTCAACGCATGCGTATTCAGCACGCTCGCGTTATCCCTCGCGTTATCCGATTCATCGAGCAACATGCCCGCGCCGGACAACAGCACGAGCGTGCGGTCGATGCCCGCGAAACGCGAGAACGGCCCGGCCTGAGCCACGTCGGCCACGCTCACGCGCCACACGAACGTGTCGAGTCCGGCGCCTTCGGGAAACGCCGCCACTTCGCGCGTGATGCCGCCGCCGTTCTTCCACGGCGTCGCCACGAGGCCGGCGCCGCGGATCAGCGTGGTGCTGGCCGGCTGCGCCGTCGCGCTGTCACGCGTGCTGTCATGCGTGCCGTGAAGCGTGCTATGAAGCGTCATGATCAACGGCCCAGCATCGGCAACTTCAAGCCTGCCTCGCGCGCCGTTTCCTGCGCGAGTTCATAGCCCGCATCCGCGTGGCGCATCACGCCGGTCGCCGGGTCGTTGAACAGCACGCGGCCGAGACGCTCTTTTGCCGCATCCGTGCCGTCAGCCACGATCACGACGCCCGAGTGCTGGCTGAAGCCCATGCCGACGCCGCCGCCATGATGAAGCGAGACCCACGATGCGCCGCCTGCCGTGTTCAACAGTGCGTTGAGCAGCGGCCAGTCGCTCACTGCGTCCGAGCCGTCCTTCATCGATTCGGTTTCCCGATTCGGGCTCGCCACCGAACCGGTATCGAGGTGATCGCGGCCGATCACGATCGGCGCCTTCAGCTCGCCGTTCCTGACCATTTCGTTGAACGCCTGGCCCAGACGATAACGATCCTTCACGCCGACCCAGCAGATCCGCGCCGGCAGACCCTGGAACGCGATACGTTCGCGCGCCATGTCGAGCCAGTTGTGCAGATGAGGATCGTCGGGGATCAGTTCCTTGACCTTCGCATCGGTCTTGTAGATGTCCTCCGGATCGCCCGACAGCGCGACCCAGCGGAACGGACCCTTGCCTTCGCAGAACAACGGGCGGATATACGCCGGCACGAAGCCCGGGAAATCGAACGCGTTTTCGACGCCCATTTCCAGCGCCATCTGGCGGATGTTGTTGCCGTAATCGAGCGTGGCCGCGCCGCGTTCCTGCAGCGCCAGCATCGCCTGCACTTGCCTCGCCATCGACTGCCTGGCGGGCGTGACGATCGAATCCGGCGCGGTCTTCTGGCGCTCGCGCCAGTCTTCGACGCTCCAGCCTTGCGGCAGGTAGCCGTGAATCGGATCGTGCGCGCTGGTCTGGTCGGTCACGCAATCCGGCGTGATGCCGCGTGCGACGCATTCAGCGAACACGTCGGCTGCATTGCCCAGCAGGCCGACCGACACCGGCTTGCCGGCCTGCTTCGCTTCTTCCAGCATGGCGAGCGCTTCGTCGAGCGTCTTCGCCTTCTTGTCGACGTAACGCGTCTTCAGACGGAAATCGATGCGCGTCTCGTCGCATTCGACGGCAATCATCGAGAAGCCTGCCATCGTCGCGGCGAGCGGCTGCGCGCCGCCCATCCCGCCGAGGCCGCCCGTCAGGATCCAGCGGCCTTTCGGGTCGCCCTTGAAATGCTGGTTCGCCACCGCGAAGAACGTCTCGTAGGTGCCCTGCACGATGCCCTGGCTGCCGATGTAGATCCAGCTGCCCGCGGTCATCTGGCCATACATCATCAGGCCCTTGCGATCGAGTTCATGGAAGTGTTCCCATGTCGCCCAATGCGGCACCAGATTCGAATTTGCCAGCAGCACGCGCGGCGCGTCTGCATGCGTGCGGAACACGCCGACCGGCTTGCCCGATTGAATCAGCAGCGTTTCGTCTTCGTTCAGCTCCTTCAGCGACGTGAGGATCTGGTCGAAGCAATCCCAGTTACGCGCGGCACGGCCGATGCCGCCGTACACGACCAGCGCATGCGGATGCTCGGCGACTTCCGGGTCCAGATTGTTCTGGATCATCCGGTACGCGGCTTCCGCGATCCAGGTCTTGCAGGTCCTTTCCGCGCCGCGCGGTGCGCGGATCGTGCGGGTCGGGTCCAGACGCGGGTCGATGTGCTTCGGGTTGTTCATGATGGCCCTCGGAATGCTTGAAGATGTTCGGGAAATGTGCGGAAAAGGTCTGGAAAATGCGGCGAAATCAGAAATGTCCGGTGAAGCGATAACGGCTGCCGGGATGCCAGAGATTGGCGACCGAGGCGACCTGGCTTTGCGACCACGTGCGCCGATGCAGCACGAGGCAAGGCTCGGTGTCGTCCATCGTCAGCAACTGGCGCGTATCGGCGTCGGCGGCGAGCGCTTCGATGCGGTACTCCACGCGCTGCAACGGCGCCACTCTCACCAGATACTGATTCGGCGTGGTGTTCGTGAAGTCCTGCAACGCATACTCGGGCGCGACCGCCGGATTGACCCAGCGCTCTTCGAGCTGCACCGGCTCGTCGTTTTCGGAATGCAGCACGCGCGAATGAAACACCGGGCTGCCCTCGCTCACCTGCATTTCTTCGGCGAGCGCTTCGTCCGCGATGGTCGCGCCGATGTGCAGCACCTTCGCCTGATAACGATGACCGCGCGCGACGATTTCGTCGGAAATGCTGCGGATCGCCACCAGCGTCGATTCGTACTTGGGCCGGGCCACGAAGGTGCCCGAACCCTGCACACGCGTGAGGACCTGCTCCGAGGTCAGCTCGCGCAGCGCGCGGTTGACCGTCATGCGCGCGACGTTGAATTCGCGCGCGAGCTCGTTCTCGGAGGGCACCTGGTCGCCTTCAGCCCATTCGCCCGCATGGATGCGCGCGAGGATGAAGTCCTTGATGCCCTGGTAGGCCGGTGCGTTCATTGGCGTGTTCTGCCTGACTGTGTGCTGGGTGTGCGCTTACTGTTCGGACACGAACGAGAACGGGCTCAGCTTCGCGATGGTGCCGTCCTGCACGAGACGCGCAACGGCCGCGATGTCCGGCGCGAAGTAGTGATCGAGCTCGTAGTGCGCGACGTCCTTGCGCACCGCTTCCATCACCTTCTGCAGGCTCGGGCTGGTCTTGTGCGGCGCGCGCAGATCCACACCTTGCGCGGCGGCGAGCAGTTCGATCGACAGGATGTTCGCGGTGTTCTCAGCGATGTCGCCAAGCTTGCGCGCGGCGAAGGTCGCCATCGACACGTGGTCTTCCTGGTTCGCGGAAGTCGGCAGCGAATCGACCGAAGCCGGATGCGCGAGCGTCTTGTTCTCCGACGCGAGCGCCGCAGCCGTCACGTGAGCGATCATGAAGCCGGAGTTCACACCGCCGTCGCGCACGAGGAACGGCGGCAGGCCCGACAACGTCGCGTCGATCAGCAGCGCGATGCGGCGTTCGGCCAGCGCGCCGATTTCGGCGGCGGCAAGCGCGAGATTGTCCGCTGCGAACGCCACCGGTTCAGCGTGGAAGTTGCCGCCCGACAGCACTTCGCCGGTGTCCGGGAAAATCAGCGGATTGTCCGACACGGCATTCGCTTCCAGCAGCAGCACGTCGGCCGCATGGCGCATCTGGTCCAGACACGCGCCCATCACTTGCGGCTGGCAGCGCAGGCTGTACGGGTCCTGCACCTTGTCGCAATCGGCATGCGAGACGTTGATGCCCGAGCCTTGCAGCAGCGAACGGTAAGCGGCTGCCGCTTCGATCTGACCTTGATGGCCGCGCAGTTCGTGAATGCGCGCGTCGAACGGCTTGACCGAGCCTTCCGCGGCGTCCACCGACAAGGCGCCCGCCACCAGCGCGGTGCGGTACAGGTCTTCGATCGCGAACATGTTGTAGAGCGCGAGCGCGGTGGAGGCTTGCGTACCGTTCAGCAGCGCGAGACCTTCCTTGGCTTGCAGCGTGAGCGGCTTGAGGCCGACCAGCGCGAGGCCTTCGGTAGCCGGCATGCGCTCGCCCTTCGCGAACACTTCGCCGACGCCGAGCAACGCTGCCGACATATGCGCGAGCGGCGCGAGGTCGCCCGATGCGCCGACCGAGCCCTTGACCGGAATCACCGGCAGCACGTCGGCGTTGTACAGCGAAATCAGCGCTTCCATCACTTCGCGGCGGATGCCCGAATGACCGCGGCCGAGGCTCGACAGCTTCAGCGCGATCAACAGACGCACCACCGGACGCGACATCGGCTCACCCACGCCGACCGCGTGCGACAGCACCAGATTGCGCTGCAGCAGTTCGAGCTGGTCGTGCGGGATGTGCGTGCTGGCGAGGCGCCCGAAGCCCGTGTTGATGCCGTAGGCCGGTTCGCCCTTGGCGGCGATATCGGCCACGGCTTTCGCGCAGGCGTCGATGGCGGCGTGGCTGGCGGGATCGAGTTGCAGCGCGACATGTTCGCGGGCGATCTGGCGCAGTTGCGGAAGGGTCAGGTAGCCGGGCTTCAGAATCATCATGGTTTTGTGTCCTGTCTATACAATTTGAGAGAAGTCTAGCGGCACCACCTTGTATATACAACTTGTTTTTGCAGGTTTCGGCCCAGGGCTTTCCATTAGGGCGGGATGCTTGCGTGGCGCTTGGGCGGCGCCTGTTTGGCGCTTACCTGACAGCTTGCGTGGCTCTTGCGTAGCTGGAGTCGCCTGAACCCGGATTGCGCGCGCCGGGAGCACCCGGCACAGCATTCGGCCCCTCACGAACATTAACTTGTCTATACACGTTACACGTTCAAAATGTCCCCCGGCAAGCGGACAAAAAGATTTCGCTCGCCCGGCGCAACCCGCTCGAACTTCGCCCGCGCCGCCACGAGACAGGGTCCAGGCGCGGTGGCTGGCCCCTTGTGGGACTTCCTTCGGGGCGCCCCCCAAGGGGACTTCCTTCGGGGCGTAAGCTGTGTCAGCGGCGGCGTTGCGAATCCGTAAGCTCGGCTCGTTAGAATCGCGCCCAGTTAATAGTGCGCTTCGATCATCCGGGTCGCGCGCGAGCCCGGATTTGATCGATGAACTTGGCGCTGAACTTCGACTGGCTGACCAATCTTCTGGCGATTCTTTTCGTCGTGGCGTGCCTGTACGATGCACGCTACGACGAATACGGCACGCTGACACTGTCGGCGGCCGCAATGGGCCTCGCCGTGATGGCGATCGAAGTCTTCCTCAAGCCCGCGTTCGAGATGGCGCTATAAGCATCAAACCGCGACTTCCGGCGGCGCCCGGCGAAAGCCGCGCGTGAGCCAGCCGAGATAGCGGGGTGAATGCGAGAAACGCGCCGGGAGCGGGCAAAAAAGATACGCGGCGCATCGCAGACAAACACTGCAAGGCGCCGCGTCAAGGTGGAGAACAACCGACTACACGTTCGAGCAAAGCAGCTGGAGCAGCTGGAAGGGACCGCCCCGCTCTCGCGCGACAGCAAAATTCAGCACACTCAGATCGCCCAGCCGCCGAGATAGAAACCGACCAGCACGATCGCGATCGCGACGGTGCCGACGTTCAGCTTGCGATACTCGCCGCTCACCACGCGGCCGATCACCAGTGTCGCGAAGCCGAGCATGATGCCCGTCACGATATTGGCCGTCAGCACGATGAACACCGCGCACATGAGGCCCGACATCGCGTCGACCATGTCGTCCATATGCAGCTTGCTGACGTTGGACAGCATCAGGAGACCCACGTACATCAGCGCCGGCGCGGTCGCATACGAAGGCACCAGGCCGGCGAGCGGCGAGAAGAACATCACCACCAGAAACAGCAGACCGACCACCGCCGCCGCCATCCCCGTCTTCGCGCCGGCTGCAACGCCAACCGTCGATTCGATGTACGCAGCCGCCGGTGCGCCGCCGAGCAGCCCCGAGAAAATCGAGCTCAGCGAGTCGGCCGTCAAGGCGCGGCCACCGTTGATGATGCGACCGTTTTCGTCGAGCTGGCCTGCTTGTCCGGCGACGGCGCGGATCGTGCCGGTGGCGTCGAACACCGCGGTCATCACCAGAGCCAGCACGCTGGGCAAGACCGCCATCGACAGCGCGCCCTTGATGTCCATCGCGCCGATCAGCGAAGCATGGCCCGGCGCGCTCAGCGACGGCAGCGCGAATACGCCACGAAACGCCACCGCAGGATCGACCAGCAAGGCGATCGCCGAGATCGCGACGATCACGATCAGGATCGAGCCCGGCACGCGACGGCGCACCAGACCGAAGATCGCGGCCAGACCCGCCACGGACATCAGCGCCGGCAACGCCGTGATATTGCCGAGCGACACCGGCAAACCGGCGCCCGGATTCTTGACGACGAGACCGACGTCGTTCGCGGCGATCAGCAGCAGGAACAGGCCGATACCAATGCCCGTGCCGTGCGCGATGCCCGACGGCAGATTGCGCAGGATCCACGAACGCACGCCCGTCACCGAAATCGCGGTGAAGACGACGCCCATCAGGAACACCGCGCCGAGCGCGACGTTCGGATGCAGGCCTTTGCCGAGCACGAGACCGAACGCGGTGAACGCGGTCAGCGAGATCGCGCAGCCGATTGCGATCGGCAGACGCGCCCACGCGCCCATCAGCAGCGAGCCGAACGCAGTGGTCAGGCACACGGCGACGAACACCGCGCTGGTATCGAAGCCCGCTTTGCCGAACATGCCCGGCACGACGAACACGGAATAGACCATCGCGAGGAAGGTCGTAATGCCTGCGACGATTTCCTGACGCTGCGAACTGCCGCGCGAGGAGATTTCGAAGTAGCGGTCGAGAAAGCCCTTTCCGTCGAATGATTCGGCGCCGACTTCGGAAATCGGTTGGGCGTGGGGTTCCATCATGATGAGTGCCTCCTTTATCAGCGTACTGAAACGGCCGTGGATCCGGCCGCCATCAGGTTCGTCTCGTTACGTTTGTCTAATCTTCTTTTGCTGTCCCGAAATGTAGGGCAACACAAATATGTCTCCCATCGCATGAATGGCATGCTCGACATGTCACGATGCTTATATCGTTTAAGCGACGGCAGATCACGCGCACGGTCCGCGCGTTTACACCTACGGTTTGTCATCGAACGGTGAGGCGGTTTTTTTGGGTTTCTCGCCGTTTTTCTTGCGGTTTTGAGGGGCTGAACGACGCGCGAAGCCACGAACGGCGGCACGGAGCCTGCGTGCAGCGGACCTGCCGGATGGCCTGCAAAACCGGTCGGTCCGGCGTCGCGGGTTACACTCTGGCCCGTAACGGTCTTGATTGCGCGCCTTAGCCGCGCGCCTTAATTGCGGCGGTCCACAGCGCCCGTCCGCACTGGTCCATGGAGTCCTTCTTGATGAGTGGCGGTTTCGCACGTCCTGCCTGGCGTCTTCTGATCCTTGCTGTGTTCGCCATGCTCGCGCTGTCCGGTTGCAGCCTGCTGTGGGGTCCGGTGCAGGCGCCGATCGTCGAAGCGACGGTCATGCCCGTCGAACCCGCGAGCGCGCCGGCGGCCGCCTCCGAACCGGAACCGGCCGAGACCGAAGCGGCCGGGCCCGAGCAGCCGAGAAAGCCGAAGAAGCCGGTCGTCAAGCCTCACAAGGCCGAACCTCCGCCGCCGGTCGCCGCGCCCGCGCCGCCGCCTCCGCCGCCCCCGCCGCTGATCGTGTTGCGCACGATCGAGCGCAACGAAGCGCACGGACTGCTCGATAGCCCGGTGCAGAAAGCCGACGGCAAGGTGGTCGGCCGCGCGGTCGACATGCTCACGGACGCGGGCGGCAAGCCACGCGAGATGGTGGTCAACCTGCAGGGTTTCCTTGGCGTCGGCGATCGCAAGGTGAATTTCCCGTGGAGCGCGTTCCGCTTCACGCCGACCGCGAAGACCGCGCCGATCACGCTCACCGCACCGGCCGTGCCGACGCCCGCGGTCAAGTCCAACGTCGCGCAGTTGCCGTTGCTCGACGCGACCGTCGAGCGTTCGAATGGCGCGAAAGTCGGCCGCGTGATCGACGTGCTGATCGACGGCAACGCGCAACCGCAGGCCGTCGTGCTCGACGTCAACGGGATGGTCAGCACGGAGCGGCGCACGATTGCCGCGAACTGGTCGGCGCTGCGCTTCGTCACCAAAGACAAGGAACTGCATCCGCTGATCGATCTGAGCGACGCGCAGATCAACGCGACGCCGCCTTACGCCAGCGACAAGCCGATCCGCGCGGTGTCGCCCGCGCCGCCGCCCGCACCTGCGCCGCCCGCGGCGCCCGCTGCCGCTGCCGCGGCGGCCACTGCCACGGCGGTTTCCAGCGCACGGGTGGCCCGATGACAGGCCGCACTCTGGTCACTGCGCGCAGCCTGCGCGCGCTCGATTGGCTGAACTTTTTCGTCGCCAATGTGCAGACGGGTTTTGGGCCGTTCATCGCGTCGTACCTTGCGTCGCACAAGTGGACGCAGGGCGAGATCGGCATGGCGCTTTCGGTCGGCACCATCAGTGCGATGGTGAGCCAGGTGCCGGGCGGCGCCGCGGTCGACGCATTGCGCAACAAGAAAGGCGCTGCCGCCTGGGCGATTTTCGCGATCATCTTCAGCGCGGTGCTGCTGGCCGCGAGTCCGACCGTGCTGCCCGTGATCGCCGCCGAGGTATTCCACGGCTTTGCCAGTTGCATGCTGACGCCGGCGCTCGCGGCGATCTCGTTCGCGCTGGTCGGACGTGCGAATCTTGGCGACCGGCTCGGGCGCAACGCGCGCTGGGCGTCGATCGGCAGCGCGGTCGCGGCCGGGCTGATGGGCGTATTCGGCGAATACTATTCGCCGCGGGCCGTCTTCTGGCTGACTGCGGCGCTCGCGGTCCCTGCTCTCTTTGCGTTGACGATGATCCAGCGCACCGACACGGTGGATCTGCCGAAGTCCGCGCCCACGCCGGAGCAGATCGAACGGCGTGAGAGCTTGCGCGAGTTGCTGCGCGACAAGCGAATGCTGCTGTTCGCTGCGTGCATCGTGCTGTTCCATTTGTCGAATGCGGCGATGTTGAACCTTGCCGCCGGCGAGGTGACGGCCGGCATGGGGGACAACGTGCAGCTCGTGATTGCTGCCTGCATCATCCTGCCGCAGGCGATTGTGGCGATGATGTCGCCGTGGGTCGGGCGTTCCGCCGAGCGATGGGGACGCAGGCCTATTCTGCTGCTCGGGTTTTCTGCGCTGCCGATACGGGCGTTGTTGTTTGCAGGGATCAGCAGCCCTTATTTGCTCGTGCCGGTGCAGATGCTGGACGGCTTGAGCGCCGCCGTGTTCGGCGTGATGCTGCCGCTGATTGCCGCCGATGTGGCCGGCGGGAAGGGGCGGTATAACCTCTGTATTGGGCTGTTCGGACTGGCTGCGGGGATTGGGGCCACGTTGAGCACAACGGCTGCTGGGTTCATTGCCGATCACTTTGGCAATGCTGTGAGCTTTTTTGCCTTGGCGACGGCCGGCGCGATGGCCGTGCTGCTGGTTTGGGCAGCGATGCCCGAGACGCGCGATGCCGCGGCCGACGAGGAAAAGGCCGACAAGGAAAAGGCCGCTGTGCCTGATGGAGGGAAGCCAGCAAAAGGTTAGGTTTGTTTTTTGCCTTTGGCGGCGAGGGTGTAATCAGTTTCCCGTCAAAGGCAAAAACAAGCCTCAATCAATAGCTTTTCCGGCGGTCTCCCGCATAAACGGAAGCGGCAACAACGACACCGCCCCACATCCAATCAAATACCACGCAGGCGCCAGATTATTCCCGGAAACCTGAATCAACCAGGTGGCGAAAAACTGCGCAAACCCGCCAAAAATCGACACGCCCAAACAGTAAACAGTCGACATCCCCGTAGCGCGAATCTCACGCGGAAACATCTCCGGCAGCATGACGATATTGGGCACCGCGGTAAAAGCAACAAACACCGCCAGCACGGCAACAACCGACAACAGCACAGGCACCGTCGGCGACGCATTGATGATCATGAACGCGGGATACACCGCCACAATCAACAGCGCGCGAGACACCCACAAAACCCGCTTACGTCCGACGCGATCGGACAACGCCCCCGCGAACGGCGAGCAGATCACCGTAACAACCGCCGCGGTCCAGGCGGCCCACAACGCCGACGACATCGGCAAATGCAAAATCCGGATCGCGTAAGTAGAAAGATAAAACAGCACGATATAGTTCGCCGCCGTCCCGCCGATAGTCGTCAGCACGCCCGTCGTAATCACGCTCGTATGCTCGCGAAACAACTTGCGCACCGGTTGCGCGGCAGGCATCGGGTCCGCCTGAACAGTACCGTCTTCGACGCCCGGCAGCGTCTCATCCAGATGCCGCCGGATATAGATGCCAATCGGCCCCATCGCCATGCCGATCACGAACGGCACCCGCCAACCCCAGCTTTCGAGCGCGGCCGTCGACAACGCCGCCGCCAGCGCAACGCCGAGCAACGAGCCGCAGACCGTGTTCAACCCCTGGCTCACGAACTGCCAGCTGCCATAAAAACCGCGCGTCCTGTCGCTGCCGTATTCGAGCAGCAGCGAAGTCGATGCGCCAATCTCGCCGCCCAGCGCAAAACCCTGAATCAGCCGCGCGAGAATCACCAGCAGCGGCGCTGCCACGCCGATCGCCGCGTACGTCGGCGCGAACGCGATGATCGCCGAGCCGAGCGTCATCAGCCACAGCGTCAGACTCATCGCGGCCTTGCGGCCCGCGCGGTCCGCATACGCGCCAAGCACGATGCCGCCCACCGGCCGCATGATGAAACCCACGCCGAATGTGCCGACCGCCAGCATCAGTTGCGCAAGCTGCCCTTCAACCGGGAAATACAGTTTGCCGATGATGGTCGCAAAGAAACTGTAGATCGTGAAATCGAAGAACTCGAGTCCGTTGCCGAGCGTGATCGCGGCGATCGCTTTCGCGTGGCTCGTGCGCTGAACGGGCTGCGCGGCCAACGTATTCTGCATGTTCAACATGTCGGCGCCTGTGGGTTGCGGTGCAGCGGAACGAGGAACGTCTGCGCGAGCCGCACCCAATAGGCCGCGCCGGTGGCGAGGCAAGCATCGTTGAAGTCGTAACCGGGGTTATGCACCATGCAACCGCCCTCGCCGTCGCCATTGCCGATGATCAGGTAGCTGCCGGGGCAACGCTCCAGCAGGAACGCGAAGTCCTCGCTGCCGGTCAGCGGCTGCATATCGGCAATCAGGCCGTCTTCACCGAGCCAGTCGAGTGCGACTTGCCGCGCGAGGCCGGTCATTTCCGCGTCGTTGACGAGCACCGGGTAGCGGCGCTGATAGTCGACGTGCGCCCGCGCGCCGAACACCGCGGCCTGTCCGCACGCAACCGCCGTGATGCGCTCCTGCAAATAATCGCGAACCTCGGGCTTGAGCGCGCGCACCGACAAACGCATCTCCGCGGTTTCAGGAATCACGTTGGGCGCTTCGCCTGCGTGAATCGCGCCGACGGTGATGATCGCCATGTCGAGCGGCGCGATGTTGCGCGACACGATGGCCTGCAACGCCAGCACGATCTGCGCGCACACCACCACCGGATCGACGGCCTTATGCGGCATCGCGCCGTGACCGCCGCGGCCGGTCACGGTGATGATCACCGTATCGGACGACGCCATGAACGAGCCCGGCAGGAAGCCGAACTTGCCCGTAGGAAATCCCGGCATGTTGTGCATCGCAAAGACGGCGTCGCACGGAAACTGGTCGAACAGGCCGTCTTCGAGCATTTTCTTCGCGCCGGCCTGGCCTTCTTCGGCGGGCTGGAAAATCAGATTGAGCGTGCCGTCAAAGCACTTTTCCTGCGCGAGATGTTTGGCTGCGGCCAGTAGCATCGCCGTGTGGCCGTCATGGCCGCAAGCGTGCATCTTGCCGGGCACCTTGCTCGCATACGGCAGGCCGGTGGTTTCGTGGATGGGCAGCGCGTCCATGTCGGCGCGCAAGCCGAGTTTGCGCGTGCCGTTGCCGACTTTCAGCTGCCCGAGCACACCGGTCCGGCCCAGCCCGCGATGCACGGTGTAGCCCCACGCCTGCAGGCGCTCCGCCACCAGGTCGCCGGTGGCGAACTCTTCATAGGCCAGCTCCGGCTGCGCATGGATGCGATGGCGCAGCGCGATCATTTCGTCTTCGAGTTCGGCAATGCCCGCCGGGATGGCCATGGTGTTCACGATGTCGTCTCCGTCTATGAAAGCGTGAACCGAGCATAGCGACGCCGATTTTCCAGCGGCAGGCGTAGAATCGTTGCGGCGGCAACCTATGGTTGCCACCCTCCTAACACTTTGTCAGATGAAACTGCATCAGCTCAGTACCTTAGCGGCGATCGCGGATACCGGTAGTATCCGGGCGGCAGCCCGCTTGCTCGATCTGTCGCCGGCCGCCGTCACCAAGGCGATGCGCGAACTGGAGGCCGATCTGCACGCGCCGCTGCTGGTGCGCGGCGCAAGCGGCGTCGCGTTCACCGAGTTCGGCCGCGCGCTGGTCGTGCACGCGCGGCTCGTGCTGGGTCAATTGCAGCGCGCCGCAGCGGAGATCGAAGCGCTGCGCGGCGCGGCGGCCGGCAAACTGTCGATCGGCGTCACGCCGTGGGTCGCGCTGACGTTTCTGCCGCCTACCGTGCAGCGGTTCCGGCAGCGCATGCCGGAAGTGCAACTGGAATTTTTCGAAGGCTTGCTGGCGGTCGTGCAGCCGCGCTTGCGCGACGGCAGCCTCGATTTTTCGATCGGGCGACCGCCCCCTGCATCGCCGCAGTCGGAATTTCACAACGTGCCGCTCTTTTCCACGCATTCGGCCGTGGTCGCGCGCCGCGATCATCCGCAGGCCGGTTGCCGCACGCTGCTCGAACTGGAAGACGCGGAATGGGTGCTGAACTGGGACCCGGCGAGCCGCGAGTCGATTGCGGACAATCTGTTCCGCAAGCGCGGCATGAAAGTGCCGCAGACGATTCATCTCGCGCATTCGCTCGCGATCGTGCTCGGCTTGCTCGCGCAAACGGACATGCTCAGCATCTTCCCGTGGCCGCTCGTCGAGGTGAGCATCGCGAAGGAGAATTTGTGGGCGCTGCCGCTGCGCGAAACGGTCGATGAAACCACTGTCAGCATCACGTCACGCCGCGGTGCGCCGACGAGTCCCGCGGCCACGTGTTTTCTCGATTGCCTGCGTGAAGTGATCGACGAAGGGGCGCGCTCGCAAGACCCCGAGCAGCGCCGCCTGTTTCATTCGATCGAACTGCTGCTTTAGGCGAGGCGCTGGCGCCGACGCTTTGCCGCCGCCAGGGTGGGCAGCGGAATCGGCACTGCGCCGGACACGCCCTGCTCGATCAGAAAATCGCGGAACAGGCTGGCGACATGCGGCAAGCGTTTATCGGACACGTGCATCACATACCAGTCGCGCTCGATCGGATTGGCGGGCAACGGCAGCAACGCGAGCAAGCCGGCCTGAAACTCCAGCGAACAGGCATGCAGCGACAGAAACGCGATGCCCAATCCCGCTTCGACCAGTTGCTTGATCGCCTCGTTGCTCGACAGTTCAGAACCGATATGCAGTTTGTGACCGGCTTGCCGAAACAGATTCTCGACAGTCGAGCGCGTGCCCGAGCCCCGCTCCCGCACGAATAGATTCGCGGATTGCAGGTCGTCGAGCGACAGGCGCTTTTTCTTCATCAGCGCATGCGCGGGCGAGGCGACGAACGCCATCGGATGCTTCGCGAACGCGGTGGCCACCGTGCGCAATTCGCGCGGCGCGCTGCCCATCACCGCGAGATCGATCTCGTGCGTGGCGAGCATGCGGATGATGTCGGCGCGATTGCCGACCTTGAACTGCACCTTCACTTGCGGGCGCAATTCGGTGAAGCGCACCAGAAACGGCGGGATCAGATATTCCGCGGTGGTGATCGCGCCGATCCGCAAGGTGCCGCCCTGCTCTCCGTGCAACGCGGCCAGATCGTCCGCCGCGCCGTTCCATAAATCGAGAATCTCCAGCGCGTAGCGCGCGAGGATTTCGCCCGCCGCCGTCAATTGCACGCCACGGCCGACCCGCTGCAATAGCGGCGCGCCGGCGGCGTCTTCGAGCAGACGCACCTGGAGCGATACCGCCGGCTGCGTGAGGCGCAATTCTTCCGCCGCGCGCGACACGCTGCCGAGTTTCGCGACGGTATGCAAGGCCTTCAATTGGCGGAACGTGGCTGCCTTTAGCATAAGTCCTGACCTATATGTTCTTCATAAACATTAAATTGTGCTGCTGATTAGGCCGATTCTATACTGGCCCTGACAGATGAGACCTGTGCATGTTTTGTATGGCGCGCTGACACGTTGACGCCGTCTCCGGCTCATTGTGCTCATTGTGAATAACCAGTGCGGATAAGCAGCTCGGATAACTTCGGGAGGATACGGATCATGGGCGCAGTCGATCGGCAGGCAAGCTCTACAGCATCAGACGCCACGCGACGCGCGGCACACAGGATCGTGATCGTCGGCGGTGGCGTCGGCGGCCTTGGGCTCGCTACGCGTCTGTCCGAAACGCTCGGTCGCGAGGGGCTCGCGAAGATCGTGCTGGTCGACCGCTGGCCGACGCATTTCTGGAAGCCGTTGCTGCACGAAGCCGCTTCCGGCCAGCTCGATCCGGCCACGCATCAACTGCAATACGCAGTGCAGGCGCAGCGGTACGGTTTCGAATTCGAACAGGGTGAACTCGCGGCGCTCGATCGCGCGCAACAGCACATCACCGTGAACGCGCTGCACGACGCCGACGGCCGCGAAATCCTGCCCGCGCGTCAGCTTGGGTTCGATACGCTGGTGCTGGCAATGGGCAGCGTCACGCAATATTTCGGCGTGCCCGGCGCGGCAGAACACGCGTTGCCGCTCGAATCGGTCGCGCATGCGGAAGCGTTCCGCCGCAAGCTGCTCGACACCTGTCTTCGCGCGAACCATGCGCGCCGCGCTCGCACTTCGCAGGCGGACACGCCCGTGTCGATCAACATCGTCGGCGCGGGCGCAACCGGCGTCGAACTCGCCGCGGCCCTGCGCGACACTGTGCGTCTGCTGAAGCGCTATAGCCCGTTCGCACTCGATCCGGTGCATGACTTTCGCGTCCGTCTGATCGAAAGCGGCGAGCGCGTGCTGCCTGCGTTGTCCGACACGATTTCGACTCGTGCACAACGGATGCTCGAGAACCTCGGCGTCGAAGTATTGAACGCGACGCGCGTCACCGAAGTGCGGGCCGACGCCGTGTTGACGAACGACGGCGCACCGCTCGCGAGCGACATCGCGATCTGGACCGCGGGTATCGCGGGGCCGCCGGTGTTGCGCACGCTGGACGGCATCGCGGTCAATCGCAACGCCCAGGTGCTGGTGAACCGCACACTGCAGTGCACGAATGACGCGAACATATTCGGGCTAGGCGATTGCGCGGCCTGCCCTTCTGAAACCGCGGGTGCGTTTCTGGCGCCGCGCGCCCAGGTCGCGCATCAGCAGGCGCTGTTCCTCGCGCGTGCTTTGAAGTGCCGGGTGGCCGGCGAGACATTGCCCGAGTTCGCGTATCGCGATGCTGGCACGCTGGTCGGTTTCGGCCGTGAAGGCACGATCGGCAGCCTGAGCAGCAGCTTGCTGACGCGGCCGGTGTTCGTCGACGGCTGGCTGGCAACGGCCGTCTACAAGCTCATCTACCGCCGCCACGTGATGACGCTGACCGGCTTCGCGCGCATGGCGCTCGATACGGCGAGCCACTGGTTGCGCAGGCGCGTGCATCCGGTGATCCGACTTCACTGAAGCCGGCAAGCATCGAAAAGCGCCGCGGATCTTCTTCGAAAGATCCGCGGGCGGCCTCAGTCGAGAAACTCGGCCGCCCGCTTGCGCAGCACCACGCCGAAATCGTCGAGCCAGCCGATCGAGAGGCGCCAGCTCTGCCAATACAGATCGATGTCGAGATGCTTGCCGGGCGCCATGTCGACCAGTTCGCCGCTGGCCAGATGCGGCGCGATCATCCGTTCCGGGCACATGCCCCAGCCGAGCCCGGTCACGCAGGCGCGCAAGAAGCCGGCAACGTGCGGAATCCAGTGCAGCGGCGGATCGAGTTCCGCCCGTGTGATGCGGCGCATGAAGCGCTTTTGCAACTGATCCTTCGGATTGAAATCGACGCACGGTGCGCGCCGCAAGGTCTCGCGTGTGATGCCGCCGGCAAAATGGCGCGCCAGAAAGTCGGGCGAACAGACCGCCAGATAGCGCATCCGGCCGAGGCGCGTCGAGCGGCAGCCCTGCACCGGCTCGGCTTGCGTCGTGACCGCGCCCTGCACGCTGCCGTCGCGAATCCGCTCGGCCGTGTGGTCCTGATCGTCGATCACCAGATCGAGCAGCATTTCCCGCTCGGCACAGAAACCCGCCACCGCATCGATAAACCAGGTGCCCACACTGTCGTCGTTGACGGCCACGCGCAGCGCCGGCCACGGCTCGACCAGCGCGCCGGGCAGCGCCGGCAGCCGGCCGGTCAGCTCCGCCTCCAGTAACTGCACGCGTTCGGTATGGCGGCACAGCAGCGCGCCCGAGGTGGTCGCGACGCACGGCTGACCACGCTTGACGAGCACGCTGCCCACCCGCTCCTCCAGCAGCTTGACCCGTTGCGATACCGCGGACGGCGTCACATTCAGCTCGCTGGCCGCGCGGTCGAACGAACCGTGACGCACCACGGCGGCCAGCGCATCGAGCAGTGCATAGTCGAGCATTAGCGTTCCTTAATCTGCATTAAGTAAATTAGCTTCTCTTAGGCGAAGCAAAACCGCAGACTAGCCCTGTTCGTTTCTCCCGTCTACTGGATCGATTATGAATTGGCTGTCTTTTTCCCACGGTGCGGCGCTGTGCGCGTCGCTGATCGTGACGATCGGCGCGCAGAATGCGTTCGTGCTGCGGCAAGGGATCATGCGCTCGCACGTCGGCAAGATTGTCGCGTTGTGCGTGCTCTCGGACTTCATCCTGATCGGCGCGGGCGTCGGCGGCGCGTCGGTGCTGGTCGAGCGCTATCCGGTGTTCGTGCACGCCATGCTGTACGTGGGGCTCGCCTATCTGGCGTGGTTCGGCATCAATGCGCTGCGGCGCGCGCTGCGGCCGGGGCATGCCGTTCTGGACGCGAACGCGAATGGCACGGTTACGCCTCCCGTGCAACGCGCGATGCCGATCATCCTGATGACGCTGGCCTTCACGTGGCTCAATCCGCACGTGTATCTCGACACGTTCCTGCTGATCGGCACGGCCGGTGCGCGTGAACCGGAAGGCGCACGCGTGGCGTTCGCGCTCGGCGCGATGGCCGTGAGCGGGATCTGGTTTCTCGCCCTGGGTTACGGTGCGCGAGCGTTGGCGCCGCTGTTTCGCCGCGCAACCGCGTGGCGCGTGCTGGACGGTGCGATCGGCAGCATGGTGTTGCTGCTCGCGGTGACGCAGCTTCGTTGAGCCGTTCGGATGGGTTGCTGCTTCGTTGCACGTCGCCCGCGCCTGGCGCCGCCTGGCCGTAATCCGTCGCCGCCTGCGGTTGCATGAACTTGCATGAAGTTGCCTTCGCTGCTTCGGGTTGCCGCGAGCCGCCGTCAGGCGATGTTGTCCGCTTCGTAGAGCCGCCGGCCCGCTGCATCCTTCGCGCCGAGGGTCGGCGTGAAATCGATCGGCCACTCGATGCCGATGTCCGGATCTCTCCACAAAATGCAGCGCTCGAGTTCGGGGAACCAGTATTCGGTGGTCTTCCACAGGCATTCGGCGCTGTCGGACAACACCACGAAGCCGTGCGCGAAGCCCGGCGGCACCCATATCTGCCGATGGTTGGCCGCGCTCAGATACACGCCGCACCATTTGCCGAAGCTCGACGAACGAAGCCGTACGTCCACGACGACGTCGAATACCTCGCCCACCACCACCCGCACGAGCCGCCCTTGCGGGCGCTGCACCTGATAATGCAAACCGCGCAGGACGCCACGCACCGCACGCAGATGACGGTCCTGCACGAAGCTGAATCCGTGCGCCACGTCGTCGGTAAACTCGTCCGCGCTAAAGCTCTCGAAGCAGAAGCCAAATTCGTCGCTGAACACCTCGGGCTCGATGACCTTCACATCCGGCAATGCCGTCGCGGTTACCTTGTTGCCCATTGCCACTGTGCCCGTAAGAAGCCAGCCCGGCGAAAGCACGGCCGGCAATTCAGCCATGTCAAACGGTTTGAACGGTTTGAACGGTTTTTTTACCCTGCGTCGTCGGCCCGGCGCCGGCGCATGTCTACGCCTCGCTCGCTACCCGGCTGCGCGCACGATATTCGGTGGGCGACAACGCCATGCGCTTGCGAAAGATCTTCGCCAGACGATCGCCGTTGCCGGTGCCGCTGCGCCGCGCGATCTTGTCGACCGGCAATTCGGTTTCGGTCAGGAAGTTGCAGGCAATGCGCAGCCGCACCTGCAGCAGATAGTCGGATGGCGTCACCTGCATTTCATGCTTGAAGCGGCGCAGGAAATTGCGCTCGCTCATGGCCGCCACCTGCGCGGCATCGGCAACCGACACCGGACGGTCGCAGTTCGCTTCCATCCATCGCGCGGCGGCGCGGATTTTTTCGGCCACGCTGAGCGTGCCGCCTTCAGCCGGCAGCGGCACCCATGTGGCGGCCATGCCCGGCATCACACGATCGGCGACGCTGCGCGCGAGTTCCGCGCCGAGATCGCGCTTGATGAACATCAGGGCGCTGCGCGCGCAGTCGTGGCGGTCGTCGGCGGCGTTGAGCGCGGCCTCGGCCGCAACGTGGCCCAAATGACGGCTCGCCTCCTGGCCGTCATGCTCGAACGGGCCGGCGGCTTCGAGCACGAGACGGCCCTCGCCGATCGTTTCGATCGTGCGGGTGCGCGTTTGCACCGATCGCAGCCAGCTCAACAGCCGCTCGTCGCGCGCGGCCACATGCGCGCCGTAGCCTCCCGCGATGAACAGCACGTCGAAACCGGCGCCGTAGCGCGCATCGATACGGTCGGTCCAGATGCGCACCGACGAAGAACTGGTGACGCTGCCGCCGTCCATCGATAGAAACTGCACTTCATACGGCGGGTATTCTCCGGCCCTTGAACCGGCGAGTTCGTTGGCGGTCTGGAACATCTCAACCACCGTGCCGGGTCCGAGCAGCCAGAAACCGTCGAACAGCAATACGCCGATGCGCCGCGCGGCAGAACGCACGTTCAGGTTCGGCGTGTGCAACCAGGTGATCCTCGCAGTATCGATGCTCATGTGCGGCATGATCTTTCCCCAAAGCGGTAATGCATTGCGGACCCCGTTGAACCGTCAGGCCGGCCGATATGCGTGCGTTTATTATGGCTGCTTAAATCCTCCGGCAACGTTGTTTGGCGGATTATGCGAGATGTTAGCGGAATGCACCGCTATAGTAAATTTGAAAAACAGTCAGTCAGTGCGAATCCGAAGGTATGAAGAAAACCATTTGCTGCGCGCGTTTCATATGAGAATAAGGAGATAAGCTCGCGAAACCGCAGACTACGACGGATTCGCGGCAAAGCGCGCCTCGCTTCAATCTCGCAGACACGCATGTACATTACCTTTCAAGCCGAGTCAGACAACCGCCCAGCTTATTCCCACACTGTGAATTCGTCGATTCGACTCGCGATTCCGGCGGACAAAAGTGTTTCAAACCTGAAATACAAACCTCGCAGATAATACACATTCAATCCGGTTTTCAATTCGCAAACCGGGAATTTATTGACTCGACCAGCGCGGTAATCCGCGCATTATATTGCTTCATGCCGGATTAAGTAATTCGGTGCCAGATTTGAAACGAGCAAAATCGTTTCATTATTGAAACATCAGAGACCTTAATATCTTACATAACTTGACAATCTTGCATCGCAAAATCGAAAACATCAGACGATTGAGCGGTCCGAATATCCCTTCGCGCTCCCGTGCTTAAACAGAGTTTCATCCGCGGATCGCGCCCTTCAAGACTTCGCGCCGGCTGGCGGCGCCATCATTTGCGCATCGTGAGAGCCGGAAGGGCTTCACCGACGACCGGCGGGTCGAACCGTGCGTTCAACCCCGCGGCCGCACGGGTTCATGCTTCCACGCTGTCACCGGCCATTGGTCAGGCGGCCGGCTTCGCTTTCCGCGCGGCGCTCACGCCGCTCGATGCGCCTGCGATTCAGCTCCGCGAGCCGCCGCCTGCCATGCGTGAGCGACACGACCGCATGAAACGCAACAGGCGCGAACACGAGCCCGAACAGCGTGGCAGCGAGCACCCCGCCGAACACGCCGGTACCGATCGAGCGGCGGCTTTCGGCACCCGCGCCGCTCGACACCACCAGCGGCACGACGCCGAGCAAAAACGCCGCCGAGGTCATCACGATTGGCCGGAAGCGCGCGGCGGCGGCCTCGGTCACGGCACGCGTCAACGGCAAGCCGCGCTGGTGCAGATCGCGGGCGAACTGCACGATCAGAATCGCGTTCTTCGCTGCGAGGCCGATCACGGTAATCATGCCGACCTTGAAGTAGACGTCGTTGGGCATGCCGCGCAACAGCACCGCGGCGACCGCGCCGATCACGCCGAGCGGCACCACCATCAAGACCGAAAGCGGAATCGTCCAGCTTTCATAGAGCGCGGCCAGCGCCATGAACACCGCCAGCAGCGACAAACCGATCAGCAGCGGCGTGAGCCGCGCCGCCGCGGTTTCCTCGCGTGCCGCGTCGACCCAGTCATAACCGACGCCCACCGGCAGCGCCGCCGCGAGCCGTTCCATCTCGGCCATCGCCGCACCTGAGCTATAACCCGGCGCCGCGCGGCCGCTGACGTCGAGCGACGGATAACCGTTGTAGCGGCTCAGCATCACCGGGCCGATGCTCCAGTGGCGCGTCGCAATCGCCGACAGCGGCACCATCCCGCCCGTGGCGTTGGGCACCGCGAGCGCCATCAGATCGTCGTCGGTCATGCGGGCGGCCGCGTCGGCGGCGATCATCACGCGGCGCATGCGGCCGCCTGCCGGAAAATCGTCGATGTAGGTCGCGCCGAACGTGCTGCCCAGCACTTCGGCAATGCGCTCGAACGGCACACCGAGCGCGTACGCTTTCGCGCGGTCGATATCGAGTTCGACGCGCGGCGCGTCCGGCAAATCTTCGGAGTGCACCGAGGCCAGCACCGGGCTTGCCTTGGCCTGCGCAAACAGCTGCTCGCGTGCCGCCTTCAGCGCATCCAGACCGACCCCGCCGCGATCTTCGAGCCGGAACACGAAACCGTCCGAATGCCCGAGACCCGGCACCGAAGGCGGCAATTGTGCTTCCACATTGCCGTCGAGGATCTTCCCGAACTGCTCGTTGAGCTTGTCGCGCAACGCCAGCGCACCGGTGTCGCGCTTGTCCCAGTCCTTCAGTTCGACGAATGCCATCGCCACGTTCTGGCCGCTGCCGGTAAAGCTCCAGCCGATCACACTGGTGACGTTCGAAATGGCCGGCTCGGCGTGCAGAATCTTTTCCATGCGCTCGACCGCCGCCAGCGTGCGCGCCTGGGTCGCGCCGGCGGGCAACTGCACCATCACCTGCAACTGGCCTTCGTCCTCGCTCGGCAGAAAGCCGCCGGGCATCTGCCAATACAGCACGCCGCACACGCCGACCAGCACCGCGTAAATCGCCAGCATCGGCGCGACGCGGCGCAGAATGCGCGCCGCGAGCCCCCGATAACCGCTCGCGGCGCGCTCGAAGCCGGACGTGAAACGGCTCGCCGCGCGTGCCGCCAAACCGGGCAAGCCGCGGCGCGCATTGCGCTGACGGACCGAGTGCTTGTGCGCCTTCAGCAAGTTGGCGCACAACGCGGGCGTCAATGAAAGCGCCATGAACGACGACACCAGCATCGACGCGATCATCGCCACCGCGAACTGCCGGTAGATTCCGCCGACGCCGCCGGGAAAAAACGCCATCGGCACGAACACCGCCGTCAACACCGCGGTCACGCCGACGATCGCGCCGCCGATCTGCGTCATGGCTTTGCGCGTAGCCTCGCGCGGCGGCAGGCCCTCCTCTTCCATCACGCGATGCACGCTTTCGACCACCACGATCGCATCGTCGACGAGAATGCCGATCGCCAGCACCAGGCCGAACATCGTGAACACGTTGATCGACAGACCGCACACATACATCGCGAAAAACGCGCCCATCAGCGTGACCGGGATCACCACGGTCGGCACCAGCGTGTAGCGCAGATCGCGCAGGAACAGCCACATCACGAAGAACACCAGCACCACGGCTTCGAGCAGCGTCACGAGCACTTCGTGAATCGCGATCTGCACGAAATGCGCGTTGTCGAAGGGAATGTCGACGGCGACGCCAGGCGGCAAACGTTTCGACAATTCGGCGAGCCGCGCGCGGATCGCGGTGGACGTTTCGAGCGCATTGCCGCGCGGGCCGAGTTGAATGCCGACGGTGGCCGCAGCTTTTCCGTTCAGGCGCGACCAGTACGAATAGTTGTCGCGGCCGAGCTCGACGCGCGCGACATCGCGCAGGCGCACCGCCGAGCCATCGGGATTCGCCTTCAACACGATCTCGCCGAATTCGGCGGGCGAGATCAGTTGGCCCTTCACGCTCACCGAAGCGGTCAATTGCTGACCCGCGACGAACGGCGCGTCGCCCAACGTGCCCGCCGTCACCGTGGCGTTTTGCGCGGCGATCGCGGCGTTCACTTCGGCGGCGCCCAGGCCGTACTCGCGCAGCTTCATCGGGTCGAGCCAGATGCGCAGCGCTTCGTCGGCGTCCCACAACTGGGCCGAGCCCACGCCGGGCGCGCGCTTCAGTTCGCGCATCACGTAGCGGCTCAGATAGTCGCTCAACTGCACGGAGTCTCGCGTGCCGTCGGTGGAGGTGAGCGCGACCAGCATCAGGAAGGTGTTGGCCGCCTTGAACACGCTGATGCCCTGCTGCACGACCTGCTGCGGCAGGCGCGACTCGATCTGCTTCAGGCGGTTCTGCACGTCGACCATCGCGAGATCGGGATTGGTGCCCGGTGCGAAGGTCACGGCGATTTCGAGTTCGCCGAGGTTGTCGCTGGTCGTTTCGTAGTACAGCATGTTGTCGGCGCCATCGAGACTCTCCTCGATGATGCTGCCGACGTTCGCGTCCACGACTTCAGTCGACGCGCCTGGATAGGTGGCGCTGATGACGACGCGCGGCGGCGCGAGGCGCGGATACTGCGCGACCGGCAGTTGCGGGATCGCGAGCGCGCCCGCCACGACGATGGCGAGCGCGACGATCCACGCGAAGACCGGGCGGTCGATGAAAAAAAATGGCACGCAAAAGTCCGTTCAAGTGGCAAGAAAGCGCGGCGCGTCGACCAGACGGGCCATATGCAGCACATCGGCCAGCACGCCGTCGCGCATCGCATAACCACGCGAGCGGCCTTCTTCGACGAAACCGAACTTGCGATACAGCGCTATTGCCGGCGCATTGTCGGTGAACACGGTGAGTTCGATGCGGCGCAAACCGAGCGACGCATCTGCGCATTCAGTCAGCGCCTGCATGAGCGCCGTGCCGACACCGCGCCCATGATACGCGTCGTGCACCGCCAATCCTAACTCTGCGCCGTGTGCACGGCACGGCCGAAATACCGTAAGTCCGGCGTGCCCCACCATGCGGCCGTCCAGCCACGCACACACGCTCACACTGCCTTTGAGGAGTCGCTCGTGCCACGCGGCGATTTTTTCGGCGTTCCGGTAGCCAACTGACAGCGTGCCGCGCCGCACGCCGGGCAGGCTCATGATCTCGGCAAACGATTCCATGTCGGACTGTTCAAGCGCTTTGACCGTGATGCGGCTCCCGACTGCCGGGCCGCTGTGCAAGGTTTGATCGTTCATGGTTCTATTCAGCTGCGAAACTCGGGGCGGGCTGCGTTGCCGCCAACGGCGCCGGCTCATGCAGCCGCGCCATGAAATAGCAGTCGATCAGCACACCGCCGCGCAACACCGCGCCGCGTTGCCGCGCCTCGATCTCGAAGCCGAACTTGCGATACAACGCAAGCGCCGCGTGGTTATCGGCGAACACGTGCAACTCGACACGGCGCAGGCCGAGCCAGTTGTCGGCCAGATCGAGCAGTTCGGTCATCAGCGCATTGCCGATGCCGCGCCGATGCCATGCGTCGTGCACGCAAATGCCGATCGAGCCGGCATGCGCGCGGCGCCCTTTGGCGGGCGTCAATTCCGCTTCACCGACCAGCGTGTCGCCGATCGCCGCCGCGATCGCGATCTCGCCGGGCTCGAGTTTTTCGATGTACTCGCGGGTGCTGGCGAGCGTTCGATACGGCGCGTGCGGATTGCCGTGCACCACCACCGGCAGTTGCTGCATCGCGTGGGATTGCTCGGCGTCGGACACGCGCAACGCGCGCAGCGTCAGTCTCTCGGGCAAGCTCTCAGGTTTAGATTTTGTTTTTATGTGTTGATCCATAGGCTCATAAGGTCAATTCAAAAGATCGCGCCAGAATGCCGGGCAATTGCACGCCGCCGGTTGCGCGCTCGCCCCATGTCGAATCGCTCAGCAGCAACTCGGGTTGCGCGCCGAGCTGTTCGAGTTCGCCGCCGAGAAGCCGGTACAGGCTGTCGTCGAAACGCATCGCTTCGAGCGGCGCGACGATCTGCCCATGTTCGACCCAGAAGGTCGCGAAGCGCGTCATGCCGGTCAGGCGGCAATTCATCCGGTCCGAGAAATTCACGTACCAGAGATTGCCGATGTAGAGGCCGGTATCGAGTTTCGCCAGCACGTCCTGTTCCGCCAGATCGCCGGCTTCCATCGAGAGCGCCGCCGGCGATTCGTTCGCCAGCGCGCCGTTGGGCGTCAAACCGTACTCGCGTGCGCTGCGGGCATTGGTCAAGCGCGCGGCGCTTCGCCCCGCCTGGATCAGCGGCACGCTTTCGCGCAGGTAGCCGTCGTCGTTAAAGCCCGGCGTGATGCCGAGATCGAGGTCTTCGCTCAAGCTCACGCGCGGATCGAGCGCGACTTCGCCGGTGTGCAGTTTGTACAACTCGCTGCGTGAGCTCGCCTGGGCTCGCGCGGAGAAACCGCTCCATGCGCTCACACCGAGCAATTCCGCAAGCGCCGCGGGCGCCAGATACGAGCGGTAACGCCCCGGCGCCAACGCACGCGGCATGCGCGCGAGCACGGCAAGGCGGCCCGCCGCCTGCTCGACTTTGCGCGCGAAGATGGCGTCGCTCCAGTCGTCGCCGGCGTAGGTCGTTTTGATCGCGCGGCCGCTCGGGTCGTACAGCGACCAGCTGAAATTGAAGTTGTCGACCTCGTACCAGCCGCGGCTGCCGCCAGTGGACGCAAAGCCGCGCACGATCGTGCCGCCCGCGTAAAAGCCGACGAAATCCAGCCCTTGCGCGCATTCGGCGACGGTGCGCAACAACGCTTGCGGGTCCGGCAGCTTGCCGGAACGCTGCGTGGCGCGCTGCCATCGCGATGTATCGAACAGCAGATGCGGATCGTCCGCCGCATTGCGCAGGCCGTCGCGCAAGGTGGCGAGCGCCGCGCTCACCTCGTCCAGATCCTGTTGCAGGTCGCCGCATACGGTCAGCGTCGAATAGGCCTGGCGCGCGCCGTCGATCAGCCGCAAGGTCAGCTTGCCTTGCGACACGCTGCCGATCTGCCGCACCTTGCCGGCATTGAAGCGGATGAAGTCGGACTGCTCGCCGGCAAACGAACTCAGCGTGATTTCACTACCCTGCTGCAAGTGCTCGATCGCGTCGGCCAACGCCGTAAAATGCCGCTGCCAGTCGAGCGACGCACCGGTTCGCGAGGACATGAATTGGCTCATCAGGCGCCTCCGAACACGTCGACGTTGCTGAACACGCAAGCCGGCGATGCATGACCGACGCGAATGAGCTGCGCCGGTTCGCCCTTGCCGCACATCGAGGTGCCGTACACCTCGCGCGTGCCCGCATTGCCCACTGCGCTCAGGCTGCGCCAGAAATTCGCCGAGATGCCGCGATAGTTCGGCTGCTTGACGACCTGGGTGAGCTTGCCGTTTTCGATCAACTGCCCGAACTCGCAGCCGAACTGGAATTTGTTGCGATGGTCGTCGATCGACCAGGAGGTGTTGGTTCGCATCAGAATGCCGCGTTCGATGTTGCCGATCATTTCGTCTAGCGAACTATGGCCGGGCTCGACGTTCAGATTCGCCATGCGGTCGATCGGCGGCCGGTTCCAGTTCGACGCTCGCGAATTGGCGACGCCCGGCATATGCGCGCGTTGCTGCGAGAGCGCGCCGCCAAGCGGCCGTTCGAGCACGCCGTCGCGAATCAGATACTGCTTGCGCGCTTCGGTGCCGTCGTCGTCGAACGCGTACGCGGCGGCTTCCTCGCGCAGTTCCGGGTCGAAGGTGACGTTCAGCAGCGCCGAACCGTAGCGGTACGAACCGAACATCTCCTGCTTGACGAAGCTCCAGCCCGCGAAGTTGCGCTCGTCGCCGAGAATTCGGTCGAGTTCGAGCGGATGGCCGATCGACTCGTGAATCTGCAGCATCATCTGATCGGGCATCAGCAGCAGATCGCGCTTGCCCGAAGGGCAATTCGGCGCGGCCAGCAACTGCACTGCTTCATGGGCGACCCGTACGCCCGCGCCTTCGAAGCCGAAGCGCGCCAGCACTTCGATGCCGCCCTGACCGAGCGTGCCGTAGTTGCCACCGAGCGTGCGCACCTGGGTGTCGCCGTTCGCATGAGCGGCCACGCTCAATTGGGGCATGACAAAGCGGAACTGCTGATCGATCCGCACACCGTCGCCAGTGATGTAAAGCTGATCGGTATGCGTGATCTGCACAGCCGCCACACGCTCGACAATACGGGCATCGAGATTCGCGCTCGCGCATTCCACGCCCAACAGGTCGAGCCATTCGGCGCGGCCGGGTAACGCGTGCTGCGCATTCGGCGACACATAGCGGCCGCTCGCAGCCGGACGCACCACCTCGCGATGATCGATCAGCGATAGCGCGGCGCTCGCTTCCGCGCGCGCGGTCGCGATGTCGAGCGCGGCCTGCAAACCGGCGGCGGACAGATTCGCCGTGGCCGCATAGCCCGCTCCCGCGCCAGCCCATGCGATCAGCATCGCACCGCGATCGCGCACCGTGCGCAGCGGCTGGGCAATGTCGTTGCGGACTTCATGGTCGTCGATCTGTTCGTCGACAATGCGCAGCGACCAGAACGCCGCGCGGCTCGTCAGCGACCGGGCGGCTTGCGCCCAACGTTCGTCAATCATTCGAGGTTCCCGTATGAGTCGGTGCTCAGCCCGGCGCCGGCAGAACCAGCGACGACGCCAGCAGCGACTGGGTATAAGGATGCGAAGGCGCGCGCAGCACGTCGAGTGTGTCGCCGGCTTCCACGATGCGTCCCGACTTCATCACGATCACGCGATGCGCCATAGCTCGCATCACCGCCAGATCGTGCGTGATGAACAAGTAGCTAAGCTTGTACTTTTTCTGCAGGTTTGTCAGCAGGTTCAGCACCTGCTTCTGGATCGACACGTCGAGTGCGCTGGTCGGCTCGTCGAGCACCAGCAACTCGGGCTCGACCGCCAGTGCGCGCGCAATCGCAATGCGCTGGCGCTGCCCGCCGGAAAACTCATGCGGATAGCGCAGCATCGCGTCGGCGTGCATGCCGACCTCTTCGAGCAGACCGGCCACGCGCGCGCGCCGCGCCTTCGCATCCACTTCCGGCCGATGCATCGCGAGGCCCTCGCCGACGATCTGCTCCACCGTCATGCGCGGCGACAGCGAACCGAACGGGTCCTGGAACACGACCTGCATGCGCGCATACAGCGCGCGGCGTGAGGTGGCGGTCTTCAGCGTCGACAACGGCATGCCGTCGATGTGGATATGGCCCGCGGCCGGCTGCTGCAAACCGAGCACGGTGGCCGCCAGCGTCGACTTGCCCGAACCCGATTCGCCGACGATGCCGAGCGTCTCGCCGCGCCGCACGCTCAAATCGACCTCCTGCACCGCGCGAAACGTGGAGCGCTGGAACAGCGAACGCCAGCCTTTCGCGGACGTGCGGTAATCGACCGCGAGCCCCTGCACTTCGAGCAGGCGCCGCGCGCCGGCTTCGACCGGCTCGACCGCGCGTTGCGGCTCGCTGTCGAGCAGGCGCTTCGTGTACGGATGCTGCGGATCGGCGAACAAGGCTTCGGTCGTATTGGTTTCGACCAGCACGCCCTTCTCCATCACCGCGACGCGCTGCGCGAAGCGCCTGACCAGATTCAGGTCATGCGTGATCAGCAGCACGGCCATGCCGCGCTCGGCCGCCTCCTGTTCCTGCAACGCAATCAGCAGATCGACGATTTGCTGGCGCACAGTGACGTCGAGCGCGGTAGTGGGTTCGTCGGCGAGCAGCAGGCGCGGACGGCACGCGAGCGCCATCGCGATCATCGCGCGCTGCCGCTGGCCGCCGGACAGTTGATGCGGAAAGCTGTCGATGTGCCGCTCCGGCTCGGGAATGCCGGTCCGTCTGAGCAGTTCGATGCCACGCTCGCGCGCTGCGTTCGGCCGCAGGCCCTCGTGCAGGCTCAAGCTCTCGGCGATCTGCTTGCCGATCGTGAAGAGCGGATTGAGCGCCGTCATCGGTTCCTGAAACACCATCGCGACGTCGGCGCCGCGAATCCCGCGCATCTGCTGTTCGGTTTTTTGCAGCAGATCTTCGCCGTCGAGCAGCATGCGGCCGCTCAACCCGGCATGCTCGACGAGGCGCAGAATCGACAATGCGGTGACGCTCTTGCCCGACCCCGATTCGCCGACCAGCGCGACCCGCTCGCCGCGCGCGATCGAAAGGCTCAGTTCGTGCACCGCGACCTTCTCGCCGAAACGCACGGAGAAGCGGTCGATTTCCAGCAAGGGTGGGTTCAGCTTCGAGTCGCTCATCGCGGACCTCCGCCGAAGGCCGAGCCGCGCGAGCGCGTATCCAGCGCGTTGCGCAGCGCGTCGCCCATGAAGGTCAGCAGCAGCAGCGTCATCACCAGCGCCGCAAACGCCGACATCGAAATCCACCAGGCGTCGAGATTGTTCTTGCCCTCCTGAAGCAGCTCGCCGAGGCTCGGCGTCGGCGGCGGCACGCCCAGGCCGAGAAAGTCGAGACTCGTCAGCGAGAGGATCGCCGCGCTCATGCGAAACGGCAGAAACGTAATCACTGGCGTCAGGCTATTGGGCAGTACATGACGCCACATGATCTGCCAGTTCGACAGCCCCATCGTGCGCGCTGCCTTCACGTAATCGAGCGAACGGTTGCGCAGGAATTCGGCGCGCACGTAGTCGGACAGCACGAGCCAGCCGAACATCGAAAGAAGAATGAACAGCAGCCAAAGAGTCGGCTCGAAAATCGACGCGAAGATGATGAGCAGATACAGATCCGGCATCGAGCTCCATATTTCGATCAGGCGTTGCCCGATCAGATCGGTGCGTCCGCCATAAAAACCCTGCACCGCGCCGGTCAACACGCCGATCAGCACGCCGGACACGGTCAGTGCGAACGCCATCAGCACGGACAAACGGAAACCGTACAGGAGCCGCGAGAGTACATCGCGGCCGTACTGATCGGTGCCGAGCCAGTTGGTCGTCGTCGGCGGTGCCGGATACGGATGCGCGGCGAAGTAATCGATCGTGTCATAGTGAAAATGATTCGGCGGATATATCGCGAAGTTGCCGTTCGATTCGAGCCGCGAACGGATATACGGGTCCAGGTAGTTCGCGCGGGCCGGAAAATCACCGCCGAACAAGGTCTCCGGATAGTCCTTCACGATCGGGAAGTAATAGTGGCCTTCGTATCGGACCACCAACGGGCGATCGTTGGACAGCACCTCGCCGAGCAGGCTGATGACGAACAGCGATATGAAGATCAGGAGGCTCCAGTAACCGAGCCGCTGACGCTTGAAGCGCAGCCACGTGCGCCGCCACGGCGACGGCGACGCCGCGTGCGCGACGCCCGCCGCGTCAGCGGTCCAGGCGGTTGAATTGGATGCGGGGGTCGACGAGGACATAGCAGACGTCAGCAATGAGTTTGGTTACGAGGCCGATCAGCGTGAACAGAAAGAGCGAGCCGAGCACGACCGGATAGTCCCGGCGAATCACCGAGTCGTACGAGAGTTGGCCCATGCCGTCGAGCGAGAACAGCGTTTCGATCAACAGGTTGCCGTTCAGGAAAGCGCCGACAAACGCGGCGGGCAGGCCTGTCAGCAACGGAATCGCCGCATTGCGCAGCACGTGTTTCCACAGCACGTCGCGCTCGGGAGCGCCCTTCGAGCGCGCGGTCAACACATACTGACGGCCGATCTCTTCGAGGAACGTGTTCTTGGTGAGAATCGTGACGATCGCGAAGTTGCCGACCACCGAGGCCGTCACCGGCAGCACGATGTGCCACAGATAATCGAGCACTTTGCCGAAGGTGCTCAGCTCGCCGAAGTTATCCGACGTGAGACCGCGCATCGGAAACACCTGCCAGAAGGTGCCGCCGCCGAACAGCATCAGCAACAGCACGCCGAGCACGAAGCCGGGAATCGCGTAGCCGGCCAGCACCAGCACACTCGTTACCGTATCGAAGCGCGAGCCGTTGCGCACCGCTTTCGTAATGCCCAACGGCACCGATATCAGATACGTGAGCAGCACCGTCCATAGGCCGAGCGTGATCGACACCGGCAGCTTCGAACGGATCACGTCCCACACGCTGTCGTGCCGGAAGTACGACTGACCGAGGTCGAAGGTCGCGTAGCGCCGGAGCATCAGCAGATAGCGTTCGAGCGGCGGCTTGTCGAAGCCGAACTGTTTCTTGATCTGTTCGATCTGCTGCGGATCGACACCCTGGCTGCCGTGATACCCGCCCGATCC
>NZ_JBYSWU010000028.1:0-56322 GCF_058781505.1 Paraburkholderia sp. FW306-2-2C-D06C
ACGCCACCGCGCGCCCGCAGCGAAGCACGCGCGGACAGCGCTGGTAAGGAACATGTCATCGACGCCATGCGGGGCTTTGCCGCGCTGCTGGTCGCGTATTTCCACTGCCGCCAGGTCGAATGGGTCGGCATGCAGGCTTTCCATCAGAGCGTCGGCCATGCACTGAATCTGAATGCGATCGCCGCGTACCTGACGTTCCCGATCGCCTGGGGTTCCGCCGGCGTGCCGATTTTCTTCGTGATCAGCGGCTACTGCATTCATCGCAGCGGCGCGCTGCGCCTGGCAAAAAATCCCGATTACCGGCTCGATGCCGGCAATTTCTGGGTGCGCCGTTTCGCGCGTATTTATCCGGTGTTGCTCGCCGCGCTGGCGCTGACCTTCGCGCTCGACTGGGTCAGCCTGCAACTGCCGCCGGTCAATCACAAGATCCGCGAAATCGGCCTGCACGCGTTCCTCGTCAACCTGTTTTCGCTGCAAGGCGTGGCCGGCAAGACCTACGGATCGAACGGCGCGCTGTGGACGCTCTCCCTCGAAGTACAGTTCTACGCGATCTATCCGCTGCTGTTCGCGCTGCGCCGGCGTCTGGGCATGACCTCCGTGCTGGCGATCGTCGCCGTGATCAACGTGGTGTCCGCCTATGTGCTCGAACGCCACGATATCCAGTTCTTCCCGTCGTACTGGTTTTCGTGGACGCTCGGCGCATGGATCGCCGACGCGAAGGCCCGCACCGCGCCGGATGCCCGTTCGTCCGTCTGGCTCTACGTGCTCGCCGCGGCGTTCGTCGCGCTCGGCTGCGTGGCGTTCCGTTATGGCCAATACGGCGCGTTCCAACTCTGGGCGCTCGGCTTCGCGTTCTACCTGTACAAGGCGCTGGAACGCCCTCGAGCCGGCAAGGCCGACTCGGCCGGATTGCGCCTGCTGTCGCGTTTCGGCGATTTCAGCTTCTCGCTGTACCTGATCCATCTGCCGATCTTCGTGCTGCTTTCGTCGCTGCTGTTCCGCTCGTCGCTGCAAATGTCGATCTGGCCGTCGTTCGGCTACATGCTGGTGGCCGTGCCGGTCGCTTACGTGTTCTACCGGCTGGTCGAATTGCCGGCGATGAAGTGGTCGGCGAGTTTTAAATCGCGATAAGGAGCAGGTCTCGCGGCTCCTCTTTCCATGGATGACGCTCTCCGGTCGCCGGATCGAGACAGCCGGCTTTGAGCCCGGACAGCGAGTGCGTATCACCGTCGAGCACCAGCGGCTCATCGTTACACCGCTTTACTGTAAGCTGTTTGCCGTGCTACCCAGCTAGCCTAATTCGCGCCAAATGCCGGGCCACGGTAGACGGATGCACGCCAAACAATCTGGCAGAGTCGGCAGCTGTGTGTTCTCCGGAGTTCACAAGCTTCGCAATTTCGCGTTGTTGACGGGCATTGAGTTTGGGCCTGCGCCCTCCAATCCGTCCTTCTTTTCGAGCCATGATCGGACCGTGACGAGTACGCTCGCGTAGCATGGCCCGTTCGAACTCTGCGAATGAGCCTACCATCTGCATCATCATCCGGCCTGCCGGTGAGGTGGTGTCAATCGCCTCCGTCAAGCTTCGGAAGCCAGCTCCGGCGTCCTCAATTCGTTGCATCAAGATCAACACGTCTTTCAACGAACGGGAAAGCCGATCCAGCTTCCAGACGACAAGCACGTCACCTTCGCGGAGTTGTTCGAGTAATCGCTGTAGTTCAGGGCGCTCCCAACGACCACCGGATGCCTTTTCTTCGAATATTCGCTTACATCCGGCGCGTTTCAGCGCGGCAAGTTGAGCAGCGTTGTCTTGCGTCTCAGTTGAGACGCGAGCATACCCAAGCTTCATGGTCCGCCTTTGGAGAGACAACGGGGATTAGTGAGGGGCGGCCGGTAATCGCGAAAACTCCGCCGCATCTCAATCTACGTTGATGATTTGAAGGGGAAAATCGTGGGATCATTGATGGAATACCGCTCGTTCACCCGTTCGCTATCAAAAGCTCAGCCCAACCCACAAGAAGAATTCAATCGATGGCAGAAGAAGAGCGAGGAACAGAACGATCATCGATCTGTTCCTCTTATCAACTACGGAAAACCATACTGCCACAGCAATGGTTACGAGCCACCCGGTCAAGCAGTAAAACGAAAGCTGCATGTTTAGAGACCATGTCTCCAATTCAAAATCAATTTCTATCCGTGAAATCCGTCTTAGCCAGCCTGATAGGAAAATCAGAAGCAACTGAACAAAGCCAAGGACGATATAACGCTTCTTCACTGGTTAGCCTGCTTCTGGTGATAGGCCGTTAGGTATTCGGTTTGCCGAGCGTGCTCGCGTAGGCATCTACGGTCACGCTGACGGTCGAATGGCGTAATGGAATCCAATAGCGGCAACCGCCGGAATAACTAATAGCTGCGCAAATACCAAAGCCTTGAAGACCTTTGTCTGCCAGATGCTGGGGCGTGTTCCACACGCTATAGTTAGTAAATTGAGTGCGGCGACGATCCAAATTGCGCCGCTGGTGTCATCCGACAGCACTGAAAAAAGCGCTTGCATGTTTTCGCTCAACGATCGAACTCCATGAAGTTCCAGCCGGAGAAGTCTGAAAATTTCAGAGCGACTGTGCCGCTAATACAATGTGAGCCCGCCTGCTTATCTAGTTTGGTTTTTTCATGTACATGCCCCAACTCGCTCACGGACTTGGTTGGGACAGGAAATAAGAGCCTATTGCGTGCATGACGGGCATGAATAGAAGGCACACGAACACAGCAGGAAAATACAGCTTTGAATTTCTAACTCCAGGAAACAGTCCCGCAACCGCAACAGCTAGGCAAAGGAACGACAGCGATCCAAACAGATCGCTATCTGCAAGTGCGGAGAAATATGCTGGCATTAAAACTCTCGCTATCACCGGTTGAATTCAGGGAAATTCCAGCGATAAAATTGGAACTTCCTTAGAAAATCTTCTGCTTCGGTTTCCTTCGTCGTATTCTTGTAGTTCCATCCGCCTCCGTTTTTGGTGTATACGCCATTTTCAGGCGGCATTCCGGCATAGGAGCTATTTTGAGGATCGGCACGATTAAGGCCAAGTACACGCATGGCAGTTGTGAAAGGACGGACAATTACTCCGCTGGAGTTACCCTGCATGATTGTAATGGTTGACGCGTCGGCGCTCAGGACCAACTGGACGTGGTGCGCGATCCCGGCGCGGTCATTTGCCTGAGCCAGAATGTCTCCAGGAAGAAGGGCTTCCGGACCGCTTAACGGTACCGTGTTCGAGCCCACGCGTTGCATGTCCTGTGCGCCGTAGGTCAATTCGACCATATCGGCGAATCCGTACATGGTGGAATCGTACTTTTCATGTTCGGGCTTGCCATAAACTTCCATGTTCCGATAAGTACGCACGCCACTTGTGAATTTAAGCGGAAGTCCTCGAGACGCTGCAAACTGAACCAACACGCGTAATGCAAAGTCCTCGCATGTGAAACGGTTCGTGCGAACGTCGCCGCTTCGGTCCCAATACTGTTCGGTACGGATCTGCTCGGCAAGCTGAGGAACGGAATTCCGATAGTCTGCAATATCGGAATCTGTCCATTTGCGAGTCGTTTTCCAGAACGTCTTTAGCTTGACCGTGATAGGTTTGGGCGACGTATCGCTGGTTGGCGTGGTCGTCTTTGTTGCAACGAGTTGGTAGCGGGTCCCATTTGGGGAAATGTGAATCTGTTCTGGCATGACTATCCTGCAAGGTAAAGGTTAATGTTCTCGGCGGAAGCGATGGAAGCCAGTAAATGTGTATGCCCATCACCATCCGTTTTTGAGGTCTGGCCGGGATTCGAAAAATCCGCCACATCCGGTTTTAGCCTCCTGATTTGGTATCGAAATTTTGTTTATCGATTACCCATCCGCGCCCATTTTTGCACTGGATCTCAGTGTGCAGATAGGCTTTTACGACAACACCTTCTCGCAATGGGATACAAGAATCTCCTGCGGCCAACGTGAACAGAACTCGGTCTTCCGCATCGCTATCGGATGCATATACGGGGGTGCTTTTCGTGGCTACTCATACTTCATCCTTATGCGAGCAAGCTGACATCATAACCTCCGTTCCAATAGCAATTGCCAAAAGCAGCGTTTTCACGAGCCTCCCTTCGGATAGAACCGCTTCTCCTTCACCCGCTTGGAATGTGATAGACCGACGGCAATGTCTTCGGGGCTGACCATACCAAAACCACGCGGATCATAGGCAACGATTCCGACGAGGTTCAATACGTCTGCGACGTTTGACGAACAACTATTATCCAGAAGGCTGTATCCGTGGCGTGCTGGATCGCCGTTGGTTACTGCCACACGGCGTTTCAGTTCGACTCAACCATGTCCTGTTACTTCCGGTGTCACAACGCCCATCGTTTCAGCCATGTCGTCGCACCACGATTCACCGGATAGCAATGCTACGATTTGCGGGGGTGTTGCACATTTGCAGTGAACGATATCGCGATCGGCTGCGGTCTGCCCCATAAAATCGATGCGACGGGGGCCGCCTGCCATCGCTATTACGCCGGTGCTCTTACACGCTTCGCACCACGGCAGTCCTGCCAATCAGCGCAACCTAGCGTCCAGCGTCGCCTATCGTAAAGGCAGGGCCGCTATAGCGCAGGATTCGCCCACCTGTTTCCAGTTTGTCGCCGACAACGGCGATTCGACGCATCATGTGCTATTCCTCACCCTGCAAGAAACACCTTAATGTTTTCAGCGGCCGCGGCCGCTGAAAGCAAATGTGTATGTCCTTTATCGTCCGTCTCGCCGTATTCAAATGCACCGGCCTCCCGCTGCACTGCGTAGGCAGTATTTGCCATGGGTTGGCTGTTGATTTCTCTCAGCACGTATCTGTCGTCGAACGACTGGCCTATGCTGTCTGTCGCCACATTCTCGACGGTAGTACCTACGGCGCCACTGTATGTTTCGATCCAGCTGCGCCGCCCGTGCACAGCAATAATTCTCGGAGAACGCTCACATTTGCATACGACGAGATCGCCGTCTACTGCTTCATAGTCCCCGACCTCATGGTCGAACATCCGCAAATCGTAACCCGGTGAGCCGGGCCCGGCAACAATCACACCAAAGTCTTTGCAGGCGTCACACCACGCTTTATGACCCAGGAACGCTTGTGATCGGGTACGACCGTCTTCGCCTTCAATGGTTGTGTTTGGATTGCCGCCGATGACTCGGCTGGAGCCGCCACTATCGAGCGGGTCGTCTTCGACTACATGATAAAAAATCGTCATCGTTCCAGCTTGCTCCTTCAGAGTTGCCAATTGCGGCAATTTCACACATCACAAACGTATTGCCATTGCTTTCAATCGCGCGCTACATCCATCTCGATGACGAAGATCGGGAATGGATTGCACGCAAGCGGCGCGATTCCAGCCGCCTCGGCGATTTGCCGACTTCCGATGTACGCGAAGAACCCGCGCCGCTCACCGGCACTCGTGAAGACCGCGCCCCCTGCCGCTGGATCGCGGTGATGTTGCCCGCCGCGTCGTAGTCGTAGCGCGCGGTGGCGCCAGCCAATACGTTTTGCCAACTATTTGCGAACGATACGGCACTGCCCCTTATTGAAGAATCGGTCAGTTCAGTTTGATGCGTAGGAATACCCGGTATCCGAGTCGGAAACACCCCTCGTTAAGCCTCTCCAAAAACCTAAAGCCGCGTTGAAACAGGCTTGACCACAACAAGATAAAAAAAGCGCGCCCAAAAAAACGGAGCGAAGGTCGTCAAGACTTTCGCTCCGCTGCGCAAACGACAGGAGCCGGCCAGCCCCTGCCTACCCCGACGTTAAACCGCTTTAGCCCCCCGCCACGCGCCTCAGAATCCGCTCGACACCTTCCACATAGGCCGAGGTCCCAAACCGGCTCAGCGCCGTCTGATAACCGTTCTTGACCAGCCTGCCGCGCAGTTCGTCGTTCGAGCGCAACTCAGCCAGCGTATCGGCCAGACCGTGCGCATCGCCAGGGGTGCACAGCAGGCCGTTCTCGTAGTCGTCGATGATCTCCAGCACGCCGCCCGCGCGTGCCGCCACCACCGGCCGCTGCGCCAGCATCCCTTCGACGATCACGCGGCCGAACGGCTCCGGCGTGATCGACGTATGAACCACCGCGTCGACCGCGCACATGCAGGCCGGAATATCGTGCTGGAAGCCGAGGAAATGCACCCGGTCGCCCAGGTTGTGCGCGGCGACGAAGGCGTGCAATTCGATCTCGTAGGCGTCTTCGCCGAACAGCGGCGCACCGACCAGCACCGCATGCATCTGCGGATTCAGCACCATCGCCTCGAGCAGCACGTGCTGCCCCTTCCAGCGCGCGAGGCGGCTGAACGAGCCGACCAGAAACGCGTCCTGCGGCAAGCTGAGGCGCTTACGCAGCACCGCCTGCGGGACTGTGTGCAACGCGTCGAACGGTGCCGCGGAAATGCCGTTGAACACCACATCGATACGCTTTTCGTCGAAGCGCGTCAGGTCGGTGAACGCACGCGCCGAAGCCGCCGAATTGGCGATCACATGCGTGAGGCCGAAGCGCGCGCACCACTTGATGATCGCCAGCTGCTTGCCGCCGAAATGCTCGGGGCTGACGATATCGCGCAGATGCCACACCACCGGCCGCCGCGCGAGCTTGCCGGCAATCGCGCCGATCACCATCGCGCGCTGCGTGTTCGCGTAGATCACCTCGGCGTCGCGCGCGCGTTTCGCGGTCGCGCGCACGAGCGAAATCAGGCTCTTGAGCGCCTGCCCCTTCGGCAATGAACCGCCTTGCTTGCGGACGTGGCGCAAGGCGCCCGCGTCCAGCACGTTGACGCTCACGCCGGTTTTGGCCAGCGCGGTGCGGAACGGGCCGTCGTCGAACAGCACGACTTCGATGCGCGCACGCAATGCCTTGACGATTTCCAGCAAGGACAGCTCGGCGCCGCCGAGCACACCGCTCTGATCGACGGCCAGCACGCGCGGCGCCGTGACGGCCGGGTCCGTTTTATACGGGACGTACGGCGGCAATGTCGCCGAGCGCAACGCCGGCGCCGAAGCCCGCACATGCTCGAAGAAACGTTCGCGGAAATGCGCGGCCGAAAACTGCTCGGCATTGGCCCGGCAATCCGCCGGCGAAAAATGCTTCGCGTCGGTATCGAAACGCTCAACCGCGGCGATGATCGACTCGGCGCTCTGCTCGTCGAAGAACATGCCCGTGGGCCGTGCGTTGGACAGATCGCGCACGGTTTCGAGCGCCCCGCCCTTGCCGTAGGCGATCACCGGCGTACCGCAAGCCTGCGCCTCGACCACCGAGATGCCGAAGTCTTCTTCGGCCGCGAACACGAAGGCCCTGGCGCGGCTCATCCTGTCCTTCAGCACCTTGAACGGCTGATAGCCCATGATCTCGACATTCGGCGCCGCCTTCGCGCGGATCTTCTGCATGTCGGGACCGTCGCCGATCACCACCAGCTTGCGCTCGGGCATCCGCGCGAAGGCTTCGACGATCAGATCGATTTTCTTGTACGGCACCATCCGCGAGGCGGTCAGATAAAAATCGTCCTTCTCCGTGCAGAGCGAAAAAGCCTCGACGTCGACCGGCGGAAAGATCACTGTCGAATCGCGCTGATAGACCTTCTTGATACGCCGCGCGATGAACTCGGAGTTGGCGACGAAGCCATCCACCGAATTCGACGTGCGGATATCCCAGTTGCGGATGTAGTGAAGAATCAGCCGCGCCATCGCCGACTTCGGGCCGCCGGTCAGCTTCGACTGCTGCAGGTACTGATGCTGCAAATCCCACGCATAGCGGATCGGCGAATGCACGTAGCTGATATGCACCTGGTCGGGACCGGTGAGAATCCCTTTGGCGACCGCGTGGCTGCTCGAAATCACCACGTCGTACGCCGACACGTCGAGCTGCTCGATCGCGAGCGGCATCAACGGCAGATAGGCGCGGTACTTGGTGCGCGCGCGCGGCAGCTTCTGGATGAACGAGGTCGTGACCGGCTTGCCGCGCAGGAAACTGCGGTCGTCGAGAAAATCTACGAGGCTGAACAGGTCCGCGTCCGGAAAGCACGCGACGATCTGCTCGAGCACCTTCTCCGCGCCCGCATAGGTGACGAGCCAGTCGTGCACGATCGCGACGCGCACTGTCTTGCCGGCGCGCGCCGCGCGGCGCGGCGGCGCCTGAACGCCGGGAACGGTAGTGAGTTCAGCCAGAGCGCTGCGCGTCGCGGGTTGCAGCACGGCTTCGTCAAGGACTTCGTGGTTCATGCGCTTTTCCTCGGATTCAGTCGCAACAGCAGTGAACGCGCAAGATCGCGTAAGGCGGGCGTCATCGTGATGGACCAGGCGAGATTCGCGCCCACCATCAACACACCGGCGACGATCGCCAAAGCGAGACTCGGCAGGAAACTGGCGAGCCACAGGCTCGCCAGCAGGAAAGCGAGATGCGCGAGCATGTCGAGCGCGATCTGCCGGGCACGAATCGCCGACAGGCGCAGCAGCACCGCGTAATCGAACAGCGCGCGGCCGGCCACGGCCATCGCCGCGCCGGTCAAACCGAAATGGGTGATGCCCAGCCACAATGCGCCTGCAAACAAGGGCAATTCGAACAGGCCGACGCGCGCAGCAGTGGCCGGATTGACCTGCGACTGGATCAGAATCCGCGTCACGTTGGCCTGCCCGACGAGCCACACGGCGACGATCATGATCCGGCCCACGGGCGCGGCCACGGTGGCGATTTCATTGCCCACCCACAGATGCAGGAACGGCTCCAGCACCAGCATCGCGACGAGCGCGACCGGCGTGAACACGCCATTGAGAAATTCGAGCGACTGCTGCGTGATGGTGTCGGCATCGGCGCGGCCCACGGCGGAAAGCCTGGGAAACAGCGTGCGCACCAGTGCGGTCGGCACGATGTTCAAACGCGTCACGAGATTCTGCGGCACCGTGTAATACGTGACGAAACGCGCGCCGAGACTCGTGCCGAGCATCACGCGGTCGAGCGATTCGGCGATCATGTTGGTGACGCTCGCGATCAGCATCCAGCCGCCGAAGTTGAAGAGGCCTTTGGCCACGCCGAGTTGCGGCGGCAGGATGCGGCGAATTTCCAGCACCTGCAGCGCGGAGCGGCCCAACAGCGCCGCGGCGAGAATGCGCGCGAACACCGCCGCGGCCAGCACGTTCTGCAGGGTCGCGCCCATCCACCATGCGGCGCCTAGCGGCAGCAACTGGAACAGGAAGGTGCCGATCGTCTGGTTGGTGTTGTAGACGCCGAAGCGTTCCGCGCCGTTGATCGCACCGGCGAATACCCACGACACATTCGCAATCGGAATCGCCACCGCGAGCCACGGCAGCGCCATATAGACTTCGTGCTGCAACTCGGGCGACACCTTGGTGAAATACGCGGTGTACAGGAACGCGCCGAAATAGATGACCAGGCCGCCGATCACGCCGGTCGCGAGATTGAGCCACGTCGCGCTCCAGAACACGCGCGCGCTCTCATCCTTGTCGCCGGAGGCTCGCGCCTTCGAGATGTGATTCTGCGCGGCCATGCTCATGCCGAGATCGAGAATCCCGAAGTAGCCGATCAAGGTCCACACGAGACTGATCACGCCGTAGCGCTCGACGCCGAGCAGCTTGATATACGACGGCACGGTCACGAGCGAAACGAAAGTCGGCAGCACGAGGCCGAATAAATTGATCGCTACATTCTTGAGAATGCCTTTGTCCATCGGATGCCCTGGGTTTGACTACGTTGGCCTGGTGAGGCCGGGTTATTGCCGGGTTATTGCCGGGTTATTGCCGGGTTATTGCCTGGTGATGCCTGGTAATGTCCTGTATTGCGGGAAAGCGCGAAAAAAGCCGTGACGACGCGCGTTTCATGACGGCTTCCAGCGGTACATCATCACTTTGCCGCGCGCGTCTTCCTCGACGAACACGAGGTACTCGCCATTGCTGCGCTTCGCGGCGCTGATGCCGTTGGGCACATCGACCCAGCCGGACGCGCGGCCCACTTCGGGACCCGGCCGGATCACGCCGAGTTCCTTGCCGCTGTCCTTGTCCCACACGTGCACCGCGCCGACCGGCTCGACGCCGAAGAGGTATTGCCCTTCGACGGTCAGGCCGATGATCGTCGCGATGGGTTTGCTCGTCTGCCAGGGCAGCGTGATCGAATAGCGCTGCACCGGATTGCCGCTCGACCATTTGTCGTAGCGCACCAGCACGCGGCCCACTTCCTTCCAGAAGCCGCGATCGGCCGGCGTGTCGGGCGTATAGCCGGCCACGTACATCGTGTCGGTGTCGGGTTCGTAGATCGCGCGATGCAGTTCGGTGAACGGTTGCGGCACCGGGTACTGCGTCATGTTCGAGTACGCGTAGACCGGATTGCCCTTCGCGTCGAGTCCGCCGAAGCGGAAGCGGTAGATGCCCTTCGAATCGCGCGTGCGCCAGATGTCGCCGGCGCTGTCGACCCACCAGCCCCAGCCGCCCGCGAGCTTCGTGCCGCTGGTGTTGAGGGTGAATTCGTCGCTGTTGAACTTGCCGTCGCCGTTCGTATCGCGCCAGATCCAGTCGCCGCCGGGCGGCGCATTCGGCACCCTGGCGACCGCGCGTTCACGCCCGGCGATGAAACCCGATGGAATTGCGGTTTCGCCGTCGCGCTGCGGGTCGAAGCGATAGATCTTCAGATGGTCCGCGTACATGTCCGTCAGGTACAGGAACGTGCGGCCCTTGAGCTTGCGGGCAATTGGCAAGCCGGGATATTGATCGACGTGAAAGACGGGATCGTCGGGATACTTGAAACGGTTCGACAGAAAGCCCGCGTATTTCCAGTCCTGTCCGGCGGGCTTCGACAGATCGAGTTCGAAGCGCTTGTTGCCGCTGTAGACGCTGTCGGGCCGCGACGGGTCGATCCACGCGCCGTCGACGAACAGGAGACCTTGCACCTGCCAGTTCTGTTTGCCGTCCGGCGCATAGCTTTCGAGCGTCGCGCCGAGGCCCGCGCCGATCGGCTCGTAGCGCGGACCGATGCCGTTGGTCGATACGTAGACGTTGCCGCGCGCATCCACGCCGATGCCGGTCAGGCCGTTGAAGCGCTGCGGCCCCGGCTTGCCGGGCACGCCGCTGAAAATGCCGCCGCGCTCGCCGAGCGTGCCCGACTCCGCATAACGGCCGTTGCTCTTGCCGAAGAACAGCACCTGCTGGCGCGGGCCGTTATCGGCAATCAGCACGCGGCCTTGCGCATCCGCGGCGATATCCACCGCGACCGTGTCGGCGGGCAGCGCGACAGTCTCGTCGATGCGCTTGCCGTCGGCGGCGTAGTGCTCGACGTGCGGTGTCCTGTCGTTGCGCGTGCCGCTCAGCACCCACAGCGTGCCATCGGGGGCGAGCGCGATGCGCCCCGGCTCATGCACGCTCCAGGTGGTTTTCTGCTGCATCGATTCGGCGTCGTAGACCTCGATGCGATCGCGCGCGGTATTGGCCGCGTACAGCGTGGTGTCGTTCGCCGCGAGGCCGCCGATTTCGGCGCTGGTGCCGGTCGGCACCTCGTTCATCATCAGGAAGCCGGCGGCCAGTTGCGCATGCGGATCGGCGTTTTTGGCGGCCGGCTGGAACGGCGCGGCGCGCTTCGGATCGGCAATCTGGCGACGCGAAATACCGAACCATTGTTTGCCCTTCTCCGGCCACACGCCCTGCTCGACCAGATGCCCCTTTTCGTTGCCGACCGCGATCGCGACGAACGCGTAGCGGCGATTCACCGCGATCGCGTTGCCGCCGCCGTTGCCCCAGCCATGCGTGCCGCCCGCGAAGCCAAGCATCTTGCCGTTCTGGTAGACGCTGGCTTCGGCGCCGCTTTCGTCCCACGGTGCGTTCGTATAGACCTTGCCGTCCGGCGCAACCGCGATCGCGGTAATGTTGATCTGCGCCCATGTGCCGTCGCCGAAACCGAAGCTATTGCCGATCCAGGAAGTCTTCGCGTTCAACACGGTTTCCGCAGATGCCGTGAAGCTGATCGATGCCGCCGTCAATCCGGCCACACCGACGAGCACAGCGATCGAGGTCTTGAACGTGAAACGGGACAAAGTATTTCCTCCAGTCAGGGCCGTGCCGCGGTCAGGAAAAAGGCCCGCGCCAGCATGGAAACAATCGAATGAGATGAGCTAAGGAACCAAGAAGCGGCGTAAGAACGGTGAAACCGGTTTGCGCGAGCCGCAACCTCCACGCCCCCTGCGTGCAGGACCCGGCTTTGAACCATGGATAAAGACAGCACCACGAAAACCTGGGCACGCGCTGAGCGCGCGACCCACGCGCCGTCCTTGGCCGCCCAATCCGCACGGCTCACATTACGCGGAAAAAACAGCGCGACGAAAATCGAAAATAATTCAAAAATATTCGCCGCTTTAACCGTAGTGAAAGAAATCGATTTAAAAATCGATTAAAGCGCAATGGACTCGGCAAAGACGCTCGCAGCCGCACCCTGTCGGCCCATCTTTACCGATGAAGCCGCATGCGCGCCGCACTTCTTACCCGCTCTTTGCACGCTCTTTGCGGATGCCCCCGCCGTCTCGATGCAAGCACAAAAATTCATCTGGAATGAGCAACGAAACACCCTGTTGCAATCTGATTCATTTATCTATTTCATTCCCGTTTTTTCATCAATTTCTTTTCCATAGAATCGAATCCACTTCCGTTGCGACGCGAAGCGACCGCGCCCGTTCGTCCGCCTGACCGCGCGAACCCCGGCCCGATCCTTCGCCCGGCCCATCCGCTTCACACCATGGACGGTTCATGACAGCTAGCGCATTGCCCTCAGCGCCTTCCCACTCACGCCGCATCGTGCAGCTCGACGGCTTGCGCGCCATCGCCGTGCTTGCGGTGTTCGCGCAGCACGCGCTGAAAGCGCCGCTGTGGATGGGCGTCGATCTGTTTTTCGTCCTGAGCGGCTTTTTGATCACCGGCATCCTGCTCGAACGCAAGGCGCGCCAGCAGTCGTATTTCGGTTATTTCTACGCACGCCGGGCGCGCCGCATCCTGCCGCCGTATCTGTTGCTGATGGTGGTGTCGTCGATTCTGTTCGGGTTTGGCTGGGCGCAGCACTGGCAGTGGTACGCGTTTTTCGCCACCAATATCGGCGACGCGCTCAATCAGAGCGGTCACGACAGCCTGAATGTGTTGTGGTCGCTGGCCGTCGAAGAGCAGTTCTATATTTTCTGGCCGTTCGTGATCCTGCTCGTACCCGAGCGCGTGCTCGGCTACGTGGCGGCCGCGCTGATCTTCGCGGTGCCGGCGCTGCGCGCCGTCGCCACGCCCTGGTTCGACTCGTTCTGGCCGATCTACTATCTGACGCCGTTCCGCATGGACCTGCTCGCGGCCGGCGCGCTGCTCGCGGTTGCCGTGCGGCGCGATCGCGATGCGCTGGAACCGTTCAAAGGGTTCGCGGTGCTCGGCTTTTTCGCCGCGCTGGCCGTGCTCGCTTGGCTGCACCTGCACTATCCGCGGTTTCGCGCGGCGAATACGCCGCTCTCGAATGCCGGGCTCTACAGCATTTCGCTGGTGCTTTGTACTTCCGTTGTGATCATCGCCCTGCAAAGCAAGGGCATCGTCAAACGGCTGCTGTGCAATCCCGTGCTGGTCTATATCGGCACTATCAGCTACACGATTTACCTGATTCACCTGAGCGTGCTGTACACGCTGTGGCCGCTGCATCTGAACCGATATCTGACCGCGGCGCTGGCGCTGGCGATCACCCTCGCCTACGCCAGCCTCACGTGGTTCGCGTTCGAACGGCGTTTGATCTTCGGCCCGGCGGGCAAGGGCCACGCGCCGGCCAGCGCCGCGGATGTCAGCGGGGCCACGGGTATCAGCGGGGCCGCGCGGCAAGCGCCGCAAAGCCGCGCATGAGGCGCCGCACGTGGCTCGCGGCAAGCTTGTGGGCCGCCGCTTCGGCGGTGGCTTCGCTTGGATTCGACGCGCGTGCCGGCAGCGCCGGCGCGGTGCAAACGGCTGAAAAGATCCAGGCGCCGCAAGCGCGGGTGCTGATCGAAGCTTACGGCGATTCGACCACGCTCGGCATTTCATGCAGCGGCGGCCACTGCGGGCCGCAGGCGCAAAACGCCGTCATGTATCTGCAAGATGCGTTGCAGGCCACGCACGGCGAGCGGGTGCAGGTCATGAACTATGGCGTGGGCGGCACGACGGCCACCCAGTTGCGCGACGGCACGCAGCGCGGCCGCCTCGACCGCACGGCGGGTTTGCCGTGGCAGGAGCGGCTCGCGGCTTCGCGCGCGCAGATTGTGCTGATCAACTACGGCATCAACGAAGTGATGCAGAACCAGACGCCCGAGCAGTTCTACGAGGCCGAAACGACGCTCGTGAAAACCGCTCGCGCGCTCGGCAAGCGGCCGGTTCTGCAGACCGCGAATCCGATGCCCGACAACCGGCTCAATGCGCGGCTCGCCGCGATGGTCGCGATGACGCGCCGGGTCGCCGCCGAACAGCAGGTGCCGCTCGTCGACCAGTTCGCCTACATCTGCGGCCTGCCCGACTGGAAGACGCTGATGTCCGACGGCGCGCATCCGAAGCCGGGCTTGTACCGGCTCAAGGCCGAACAGGATTTTCGTGTCATCGATCCGCTGGTGCGGCAACTGCTGGACGGTACGTCCTGAAGCGTTTTTTCAAGTGCGTTTCCGGGTTTGCGTCCCAAAGCCCGCGTTTGGAACGTGCTGTTGGAACGTGCTTCTGAAATGCGCTTCTGAATGTGCCGATGAAATGTGCCGATGAAATGTGCCGATGAAATGTGCCGATGAAATGTGCCGATGAAATGCGCCGTCATGGCGCGGATGCTTCTTCTCTTTCTCTTTTACCAATATCGAAGGCAAGCTATGAGCCAACCACGCAAAGCGATCATCACCGGCGTATCCGGACAGGACGGCGCCTATCTGACCAAACTGCTGCTCGACAAGGGCTACCACGTGACCGGCACCTACCGGCGCACCAGCTCGGTCAACTTCTGGCGCATTCGTGAGCTCGGCGTGCTCGATCATCCGAATCTGCGCCTTGTCGAACACGACCTGACCGATCTCGGCTCGACGCTGCGTCTGCTCGAAGGCGCGCACGCCGACGAGTTGTACAACCTCGCCGCGCAGAGCTTCGTGGGCGTGTCGTTCGACCAGCCGGTGACGACCGCCGAAGTGACCGGCATCGGCGCGTTGAATCTGCTCGAAGGCATCCGCATCCTGAATCCGAAGATCCGTTACTACCAGGCGTCGACCTCGGAAATGTTCGGCCTCGTGCAAGCGGTGCCGCAACGCGAGGACACGCCGTTCTACCCGCGCAGCCCGTATGGCGTCGCCAAGCTGTTCGCGCACTGGACGACCATCAACTATCGCGAGTCGTACAACCTGTTTGCGAGCAGCGGGATTCTGTTCAATCACGAATCGCCGCTGCGTGGCCGCGAATTCGTCACGCGCAAGATCACCGACACCGTCGCGAAGATCAAGCTCGGCAAACAGGACGTGCTGGAACTCGGCAACCTCAGCGCGAAGCGCGACTGGGGCTTCGCGCTCGAATACGTGGAAGGCATGTGGCGCATGCTGCAAGCCGACGAACCCGACACTTATGTGCTCGCCACCAACCGCACCGAGACGGTACGCGACTTCGTGCGCATGGCGTTCGCCGCCGCGGACTATCAGATCGAATGGTCGGGCAAGGACGAGCGTGAAGTCGGCATCGACGTCGCGACCGGCAAGACGCTGGTGCGCGTGAACCCCAGGTTCTACCGTCCGGCGGAAGTCGATCTGCTGATCGGCTGCGCCGACAAGGCCCACGAGAAGCTCGGCTGGAAGCCGGAGACCACGCTCGAACAGCTGTGCCACATGATGGTTCATGCGGATCTCGGCCGCAATCAGCATCACGAAACGTTCTAAGCGGGGATGGCGGTCGCACGCGCGGCCGCCGCACACCCACCGCCGACATTTCACCCGATGCAAAAGCAGACGAGGCCTGATCGCAATGATTCAGGCCTCGTCTGCTTTTACGCCACCAGGCGGCGTTAGTTTTTTTCCGCTTGCGAGAGTGAATGCGGCGAGCCATGCGCCGCGTTCACTCTGAGCAGCGTCAGCGCCTTCAGTGCACCCCACCCGCCGTAATCGCCTCGCTATACACCGACGCCACGCGCCTCGCGATGACCGAATTGTCGAAGTTATCGCGCGCGTAGCGACGGCATGCATCCGCATCCGGCAACTTCAGTGAGCCGTTCAACGCACCTGCCAGGCCTTCCGCGATCGCCTGAGCGCCGGTCGCCGGCAGCACCAGATTCGGCGACAAGCCTGCCACCGCTTCCGGCAAGCCGCCCACCGGCGTCACCAGTACGGGCGTGCCCGAGGCCAGCGATTCGACCGTGATCAGGCCGAAGCCCTCTAGCGCGACCGTCGGCACCACGCTGATATTCGCCGCGCGATAGAGCGCCGCCAGGTGCTGATCCGGCACGAAGCCCAGCAGCTTGACGTTGTTTTCGAGGCCCGCCTCGGTGATACGCGCCTGCAACTCGCCTTCGAGCCGGCCTTTGCCCGCGATCAGCAGCAGCACGTCGGGTTCGCGGCGCTTGAGCAGCTTCACCGCGTCGATCAGATCCTCGAGACCCATGCGGCGCACCAGGCGCCGCACCGCCAGCACGATCGGCCGGTCTTGCGGCAATTGCAGCTTTAGCCGCGCCTCGGCCGGCGTGATCGGCAGATTGAACTGCTCGACGTCCACGCAGCCCGGCACCACGCGCACGCGCTCCGGCGCGATACGGTAGCGCGAGGTGAGAATCTTGCCGAACGCTTCGGACAACACGATCAGCCGCGACGAGCGTGCATACACCGACTGCTCCAGATAACGCTTGGCGCGCTGGCCGAGCGAATCGGCGCCTTCCACGTGGCTCTCGTCGGCCCACGGCCCCTGGAAATGCGACACCTGCGGGATCCCGCGCGTCACGTCGAGGCCCGGGAAGGTGTACAGCGCGAAATGCGACGAAATCACGTCGGGACGCGCCGTGCTGATTTCGTGGCGCAGCGCGCGGCGTGCCGCCATCAGCCGCAACGGCAGCGATTGCGCGGCCGGGCCGAAGCCGTTGATCGCGCCGCCGGTGTCCGCGGCCACCTTGGGCGAGCCTGCCACTACGCCGCGCACCGCGACGCCCGCGCCCGGCAGCGCGCCGACCAGCGAGTAGTACATGCGGTCGAGGCCGCCCGCGCGCTCGGGAAACCAGTGCATCCCGATCTGCAGCGATTTGATTGAGCTCGTCGTCATAGTTGTTGCCCCTGTGCGTTCTGAGAGTTGTGATCGGTTGCGTGCCGGCCTGTTTCCGCGGTTTCCGAGGTTTCTGCGCAAATCGTCATTCCGCGCTCTTCTGGCCCGCCAGCGTGTTCAGCGTCAGCGCGTCGGTCTTGGCGGCCACGGCGGCTTCGGCCTTGCTGCGCCGGCGGTCCTTCTGCTCATCTTCGATCTGCCGATACAGCGCGATGTACTGCGCGGCCATCCGCGCCCAGCCGAAGCCGGTCGCGAGCTCGTTGGCGGCGACACCCATCGCGCGGCGCGCGTCGTCGTTCGCAGCCAGACGCGAGACCGCGCCCGCCAGCGCCTTGGGGTCGTCCGGGTCGTCGAGCACGATGCCGCATTCGGGCGTAATGATTTCCGCACCGCCCGCCGTGCGCGCCGTGACCACCGGCAGCCCCGCCGCCATCGCTTCGAGCAGCGAGAGGCTCATCGCCTCATAGCGGGACGGAAACACGAACGCATCGACCGAATGCATCAGCACCGGCATTTCCTTCACCAGCCCGAGAAAATGCACGCGATGCGCAATGCCGAGCGCCTTCGCCTCGTCCGGATAAGGGCTGCCCGGCAGGAACCCGGCCACCGCGATCTGCACGTGCTCAGGCAAATGCTTCAGCGCCGCCAGCACCGTGCCGAGGTTCTTGCGCGGCGTGCGCAGGTCGCCCACGAACAGCAACAGGAACGCCTGCGCCGGCAGGCCGAAGCGCGCGCGATCGCCCTGGGCCGCGGCGAAACCTTGCGTATCGACGCCGTTGTAGATCACATCCACCCGGTTATCCGGCGTGAGCCCGATCGCGCGGATTTCGTCGGCGACCTTTTGCGACACCGCCGTGATCACCTTCGAGCGCCGGTAAGCCCAGCGTTCGAGCAACGCGTTGCAGCGCGTATAGACCGACTGATACGCGGACCACACGCCCTTGGTCAATCCGAACGGGTAGTACTTGCTGCCGAACCAGCCGCTATGCACGAAGTGCGAGGTGTTGACGTCAGCCGGCATCCACGTGATGAAGCCGTTCACGTGCAGCACGTCGTATTCGCTTCGATGTGCGCGCAGCCACATCGCGCTCTTGAACGCGAACACCTGCTGGCGCAGCAGATTGGTGGGCCACCAGCGGCCGATTTTTATCGGCGCCCAGCGGACGTTCGGATGGGCGAGCAGATCGGGCGCGACGTGCGACGCCACCAGCGTCACGCCGATGTTCTCGTCGAGGGCGGCGCGCGCGATCTCGTGGTTGACGCGCCCCTGGCCGTCGTTATGGCGCACGACGTGCGTGACAATGGCGACTCTCAATCAGTGCCTCCGTGGAGAAGTAGCGTGCGTCTGCGGTTCATCTTTTCGTAATGCACCGCAGAAAGGATCGAAAAAACGCTCATGAAAAGCAGCAGGCCGCCGGTGCCAACCAGCGAATTGGTGAACACCAGCATCGCGAAGGTCGCGAGACTGAGACTGAGGCAAGCCGAAACGTATTTGTCGTTGCGCAGCTTGAACGACGCAAGCACCGCGCGCACCACCAGCCAGACGATGCCCGACATGTACAGCAGCGTGCCGGGCCAGCCGAGCACGAACGGAATGTTCATCACGCCGCTGTCGAAGTTGCCGTACTGGCCGAGCTGGCCGCCATCGTTCGAGAGCTTGGTAGAGGTGCCGGTCGCGCCCATCCCTTCGCCGGAGACGTCGGTGAAGGCGGTCTTCGCGAAGGTCGCGTAGAACTCGTTACGCGCGGCATAGCTCTGGTCGTCGCTCAGGTTGACGATCGTGTTAAGACGCGCCTGCATCCGGTCGGCCACCGGGCCGACCGCCAGCAGCGGCACGCACAGGCCGGCGAGCAGCACCGCGCTGGCGACGATGCGCATCCGCACCTTGTTGTTCGATTTGACCAGCTGGATCAGCAGCGCGATCACCCAGCCGCCCCACGTCGAGCGCACGAGGCTCAGCGCGAACGAAAAAAAGCCCAGCGCCGCGGCGATCCAGCGCACCCGGTGCGTGGCCGCCATCACGTAGACCATCGCGCCCATCATCGCGAACGCGAACGGCCCCGACGAGTTCATCGTGCTGAACACGCGCACGCCCATCGGCACGGCGTCGCCCTGCGAGTTCATCTGCGAGCCGAGCATCCAGAGCGCGTCCCACGGCGGCATGATGAAGAACTGGATCAGGCCGTAGCCGCCCATCACCAGCATGCCCCAGATGAACGTGTTGACGATGGTCGCGCGGTACTGCGGATATTGGCGCGTGTGCGCCATGATGTGAAAGCCGATCAGGATCGGATAGAGCCAGTTGGCGAGGTCATAGGTCGCGGCAAGCGGCCCGCTCGACATCACGCCGACCATGAACGCGTAGGCCAGGCCGAGCAGGATCAGCAGCACCGGCAGACCGCGCCGCTGCGCGAGCAGTCTGTAGTAACGCAACAAGGAGAGCGCGCTGATCATCGTGACCGCGAGCGGCGCAACCTGGATCAGGCTGGTGGGTGTGAAGGAGCCTTTGGACCAGTCGGCGAGACGCCGCACTTCCGGGCTCAGGAACCACAGCCACCACATGAACCCGATGTAGCGCGCCGGGCTCTTGAAGTACAGCCACAGGCCGGTCAGGATCGCGAGCACTGGGAACGCGAGCGTGAGCACCGTGCCCTGATGCGCGACGATCAGCACCGCCGTGATCAGCCACAGTAACGCCGGCGGCAGCCATTCCTGCGGACCGCCGGACAAAAGACGTCCGGCGCCGCTCTCGCCAGCTCGCGTAATCGTCGACATCGTTTAGAGGCTCCCGCTCGATTCACGCGGGCTGGGGCGCCGGCCTTGCCCCACCGCCTGGGCCCGCAGCGCGGCCCGGGCACGCAGCATCTCCTGCGTGATCCGCACGTGCTGCATCGCGTAGTGCTGCGTCGTCAGATCGCGCGACAGCAAACCGGCCGCTGCCGCCTGCGCCTGGCGCAAGGCCTCAGCGGGCGAGGCTGCGAAGCCGTCGACTGCTTCGCGCAGCGCCTGCGGGTTGAACGGCGGCACATAAGCCGCCTCGCCCGCCGGGAAATAATCCTGCAACGCGCCGACGTCGGTGACCACCATCGGCTTGCCGAGCGCCGCCGCTTCGAGCATCACGGTGATGCCGGAGGCGTGCGAATTCGGCCGCAGCGGCACGACGATCACGTCGGCCCAGTCGTAGAGTTCGTGCTGCTTTTTGATGCCCGAAAACAGCGCGATCTCGACATTCGCCGCGCGCAGCGACGCGGGAATACGCCGGCGCGTTGCAAGTTTCACCGTGTAGCGCGCATCGTTGCCGAACGCCTTGATGAGGCTCTCCCAATCGCGATCGCGATCGTTGCCGATCGCGGCGATACGGATCGGCGTGTGCGGCGTCCATTCGGCCGGCGCTTGCACCGGGAAGTCCTGCGTGTTCAGGCCATAGTAGACATGCCTGGCGTCGCGGTTGAAAAAGCGCTGGCACAGCTCGGCGTTTTCGCTGGCGAGCGTGGTCAGCTGATCGGCGCGCGCAAGCAGCTTGCGATACAGCCAACTGCGCAAGATCCCGTAACCAGGCCATTTATCGAGCAGCCACACGCTTTGCGCGAGCAGCAACGGCCCGTCCTCCGCGCCCGACTTGCGGCCGCTCAGCAGCAGCATCAGCGCGGCCGACAGATGCTCCTGCTCGGTATGCGTCCAGATCACGTCCGAGCGCAGCATCTCGGCGCGGTTGCGCCACGTATGAATGAAGTCGAAGCCGAGCGCCGCCTTCAATGCGCGGCGCAACAGGCGCACCGGCTTGCTTTCGCGCGCGTCCTGCGAATAGGTCAGCGCGAACGCGTCGGATTCGGCGTGGTGATAACCGTACAGACAACCGATGTTGTCGCCCGGTCGATAAAAGCGCGGGTCGGCGCCGTAAAACAGATGAACGTGAACTTTCGTACTCATGCAGGCACTCCGCTCTGCCGGTGGAAAGGGGCATCGGCGGCCGGCCTGCGGGGCCGGCGCCGATACAGGAACGCATGGGTCAGGCGCTGAATCAGGCGCTGAATCACGAAGCTCAGGACAGCGCGCGCCGCGCCTCATGCGCGCCGGTACGCACCGCGCGCCAGCGCGACAGCTTCAGGCCCGCCTGTTTGGAGAGCAGCGCGAGCGCCGCGTGCGTGAGCCCCGGATAGACCCGCGTGCCGACCAGCGTCCACCACCACCAGGCGGTTTCGCGGCGCAGCGGCGGCAGCTGGTCGCGCAGGATCAGATGGAAGTTGAAGGCGGCATTGCGCAACGCCGCCATGGTTTGCGCGTCGCGCCGGTCGTCGTCGAAACGCTCGGCCGGGAAATGATCGACCGCCACGCGCGGGTCGTACATCAGCTTCCAGCCGGCGTTCTTCACGCTCAGACTGAAGGCCATGTCGTTGTGAACCTGCGCGCCCGCGCCGCGCAGGCGCGCGTCGAAACGGATCGTGCGGACCGCATCGCTGCGGTAGCTCATGTTGGCGCCCTTCAGGATATCGACTTCGCGCGCGCCGCCCACCCCGAGATGATGATTGCCGATGATCCTGCCGTGCGCGGTGACCTTGCCGACCAGTGGCCGCTCGCCGTCCAGCACGCGGCCTTTTTCGTGCACCCAGTCGCGCCCGCCGAGAGCGCCCAGACGCGCATCGCTTTCGAATGCCGCCGCAATCCGTTCGACCCAGTCGGCGTGCGGCGCGGCGTCGTCGTCGGTGATCGCGATCACGTCGCCGTTGGCCGCGTCGAGCCCGCGATTCAGGGCCGCGACCTGGCCTGGCACCTCGACCAGCGCGACGGCAAGCGGCAGCTCGCCGGGCACCGCCGGATCGCGCAGGCACGCGCGAGTCGCCTCGTCGTCGGCGCGCGCGACCACCACCACTTCGTCCGGCGCGCGCGACTGCCGTTGCAGCGCCGCGAGACAGCGCGCGAGATCGGCCGGGCGGCGGAAAGTGGGAACCAGTACCGTCACTTTCATCGTGAAGTCCTTTTTTCGTAGTTGCGCTGCGCAGTTGCACTGAATGCGGAGCACAGGGATCGCCTCCGCGCCTCTTCAGGTACTAAGGTATTCCTGGACCGCCGCATAGCTGCGGTCGTAGCCGCCGCGCGAGCGCGCCGGCATGCCGTTGAAGATGCCGCCCTGCACGTGCACGCCGGCCGCCCGCAGGCGCTTCAACGCATCGGCGATCTCGCCTTCGTTATGCACGCCCGAGCGCATGACGAAGAAGGTCGAACCCGCATAAGCGCCGATGATCGACGCATCGGTCACGGCCAGCACCGGTGGCGTATCGATCAGGATCACGTCGTAGCGTTTGGCGAGGCCGTCGAGGTATTGCGGCAGGCGCGGCGACATCAGGAGCTCCGACGGATTCGGCGGACGGCGGCCGCACGAAATGAAGCTCAGGTTCTCGATGTTCGAGCTGCGGATCGCCTCTTCGAGCGAGATCTGCCCGCTCAGCAATTCCGACATGCCGTTCTCCTGCGAACCGCCCATGTAGCGTTCGAGCACGCCGCGCCGCATATCGCCGTCGATCATCAGCACGCGCTTGCCCGAATGCGCGAGCAGCACCGCCAGATTGGCCGTCAGAAAGCTCTTGCCGACGCCGGCCATCGGACCGGTCAGCATGACGATGCGGTTCTTCGCGTCCATCATCGTGAACTGCATCGAGGTGCGCAGACTGCGCAGGCTTTCGACCGTGAAGTCCTTGGGACGCGCGCTGGCCAGCACCGAACGCAGGCGCTCGCCGCCGCGCTGGAAACTGCTTTCGAGCACCGCCTGCTCGGCGCTGAGCGGCACGAGACCGAACACCGGCAGATGGAATGCGCGTTCGATGTGCTCGGGGTCGTCGATGCCCTTGAACATATTGCGGCGCAGGAACACGAAACCCGTGCCGGCGATCAGCCCGAGAATCACCGCCGCCGACAGGATCAGCGCCTTCTTCGGCTTGACCGGCACGCCCGGTCGCAGCGCGGCGTCGACGATATGCACGTTGCCGCCGGTGCCGGCCTTCTGCACCGACAATTCCTGCACGCGGTTGAGCAGCAGCACGTAGATGTCTTCGGCCACCTTCGCATCGCGTTGCAGCTGCACGGCCTTCACTTCGGTGGCCGGCAGATCGCGGAAGCGGTCGGCGTATTTGGTGCGCTGCGCCTCCAACTCGGCCATCTGCTGGCGCGCGGTCTTGAGCATCGGATGGTCGTCGCCGTAACGCTCGGTCAGCTGCGCCATTTGCAGACGCAAACCGGCGATCTGCTGCTCGTACTGCACGCTGCCTTCCAGGTACACCTTGGCTTCGTCGCTCGCGTTGATCGAGCCGGACTGGCGCTGATACGCGGTCAAGGCGGCTTCCGCGCGTTCGAGATCGCTCTTCAGACGCGGCTCTTCGCTCTTCAGGAATTCGAGCATCTTGCTCGCGTCGACCTGCTTGTTCGACACGTGTTGACGCACATACGACTGCGCGAGCGCATTGGCGACCAGCGCGGCATGCTCCGGGCTCTTGTCTTCCAGCGAGATCTGGATCACGCCGGTCTGCTTGCCCTGCTCCTGCACGGTGATCGCCGACTGGAACGCGGTGATCGCGTCGAGGTCGTTGGAACGCACCACCGTAAATTGCTCACCCGGGCGCGCCACCAGCTTGTTGACCACCATCGTCACGCCGCCGCCCTGCTCCTGCTGGCCGACCTGGCCGTGCAGCAGCAGCGCGCCGTTCTCCGCGTACAGCTCGTAGTGCTGGTCGTCGATCACCTTCATCGTCAGCTTCTGGCCTTCGAGCGCGGGCACCACGTCGATCGAATCGACGTCGGCGATCTCGCCGCCCCAGCCGTACGAAGACAGACCCAGCCACGGCCGCGCCGGCTGGCCCGGCGTCGCCATGCGCGCGGCGATGCTGCCGAGCAGCGGAATGGTCTTCGGCGTGACGCTGAAGTTCAGCTTCAGTTGCTGCACCACCGGGCCGACCACACCGCGGCTCTTGATGATTTCGATTTCGGCATCGGTCGGCAGCGAACTCGACCCGGTGGTGATCGCCGCGCCCGTCTGCGTCTGCGTGAGCGCCTGCGACGTGTTGTCGGACTGTTCGACCCGCACGTGCGCATCGGCCGAATAGATCGGCTTGGCGAGGAAACAGTACGCGACGGCGATCCCGACGATCACCGCGGCGATGGCGATCAGCCACCAGATGTCGTCGAGGATCACCTGCACCAGTTGGCCGAGGACGACGTCCTCTTCTTCGGTCCTGGCCGGTGCGACCATGTGTGGAGTGATTTGATTGCTCACAATTCGATCCCGTATCGGTTACGTCAGCGGTTGCTCCAGCATTTGCTGCAGTCCCGCGCCCTGGGAGAGCGGCGCGGGACTGTCGGCGGCTCAGACGCTTATTTCGTCAGCTGCTTCAGGTAGAACACCGTCTGCACGGTCGGCAAGATCTGCTGCAACACACGGTTGAACGTCGTCGAAGCGGCGGTGCCCACATACACGACATCCATCGGCTGCAACTGGAACTGGGTCGACAGCATGATCGCGTCCGGCTGCGTCATGTCGAGGCGGTAGACGTCCGGCGTGGTCGGCTTCTCGCGCATGCCGCGCATCACGTAGATCTGACGCGGATTGGCGTCGGTATCGAGGATGCCGCCCGCTTGCGTGAGCGCATCGGCGATCGACAGACGCCCCTTGAGCATCGGCATCTGCATCGGCGTCTTCACCTCGCCCATCACGAACACGCGGCTGGCGCTGCGATCCGGAATGTTGATCACGTCGCCGCTTTGCAGCATCACGTTCTGCGTGGTGTCGCCGCTATCGAGCATGCGGTTCGCGTCGAGCACGTAGAGCTGCTTGTTGCGCGTCAGACGCACACGCTGGATGTCGGCTTCGCCGGTCGTGCCGCCCGAGCGTGTGATCGCGTCGACCAGCGTGAGCGGCACGTCGCTTACGGCGAGCGGCCCCGGCGTCTTCACTTCGCCGGTCACCTGGATTTTCTGGCCGCGATACGACAGCACGCGCACGTCGACCTGCGGGTTGCGGATGTAGCGCACGAGGCCGCTGCTCAGTTGATCGCGCAATTCGCCGACGGTCTTGCCCGCGGCCTTGATGCGGCCGACGAACGGGAAAAAGATCGTGCCATCGGCGGCGACCGTCTGGCCGTATGGATCGGCCTGGCCCGGCAATGCGGCCGTGTACGGCTGCTGCAAGGCGCCGCCGACCGATTGCGTGGTGTTGCCGCCGGCCGACAGCGTACTGCCCTGCGGCGTGGTCAGTTCAGGGTGGTCCCACACGGTGATGCCGAGAATGTCCTGCGGCGCAAGCCGGTACACGTACTGCGACGGGTCGCCGATGCTCGAGGTCGGCAGCGCCTGCGGCGCGCCGGCCGCTTGCGTCTGGGCGGCCACGAGCGGCCCGTCGATCAGATGGACCGGATAGGTCTCGGTGGGCTGACTCTGATGCTGCCCGTCGTCTTTCAGATGGGACGTGTCGAGGTAATTCCCAGGCGCGGTGGCGCAGGCCGACAGAAAGGACGTCAGCAAAAAGGTGGCGGCGAATTTCGTTCGAAGATTCGCCGGTGAATTCGCGTTGAGGTTCGCGGTGATTTTCTTCATCAGCATATTTTCTTCAGCCATCCCATGACCAGATGTTCGATGAGCACGAGACTCTCTCGATAAGCGGCTTCCGCGCCGCCGTGGGGATCGGAGACGTCGGAATCGTGTTCCCACTTGCCGAGCGGATAGACCTTGCCGCGCGAGGCCGGATCGAGCGATTCGACTTCGCTCACCTGCGCGCGCTCGCTGACCAGCACCAGATCGGCGGAGCGGACGAGGCGCCGGTCGAGACGCCGCGAGTAATGGATACCGGAGGCGACGCCCTGCTCGGCGAGCAGGCGCCGCATCACCGGGTCCATGCCGTGACCCTCCACGGCACGGATGCCCGCCGAATGAAACGCGATCGGCGCCGAGCACGGCTGCGAGGCCGCGCGTTGCCGTGCCTTGAACAGCATTTCGGCGGCAGGCGAACGGCACACGTTGGCGTGACAGACGATCAGAACGTTGGCAAACATAGCGGGCTCCCTAGCACGGCTTGGCGGCCTAGCGTCCAGCCGCCGCGGCGGCCGTGTCGGCGGTGACCGGGCCGTTCGCGCCGACCCGTGCCGGCGCGTTGCGCAGCGCGTGCTGGCGGCCGATCGCGTGGTACTCGATACCGAGTTCGAGCAGCGCCTCCGGCTCGTACAGATTGCGGCCGTCGAAAATCAGCGGCGTCTCGAGGATCTGCTTGAGCGAGTCGAAATCCGGGCTCTTGAAGACCTTCCATTCGGTAAGGATCACCAGCGCGTCGGCGCCGTCGGCCGCTTCCATCTCTTCGTTCACGAACGACAGGCGCGCGAGCTGTTGCGGCACGTCCTTCAGATCGAGTGCGAAGACGCGCTTCGATTCGTCGATCGCGACCGGGTCATAGGCCTTTACGCGCGCGCCGCGGCGCAGCAGCTCGGCGATCAGCGGGCGGCTCGGCGCTGCGCGCATGTCGTCGGTATTCGGCTTGAACGCGAGGCCCCACACGCCGAAAGTGCGGTCCGACAGGTCTTCGCCCAGACGCGCGACGATCTTGTGCGCGAGGATTTGTTTCTGCGTGTCGTTGACGGCTTCCACCGCTTCGAGAATGCGCAGATTCTGCTTGTAGTCGGCGGCGGTGCGGATCAGCGCCTGCACGTCCTTCGGAAAGCACGAACCGCCGTAGCCGCAGCCGGCATACAGGAAGTCGTAGCCGATACGCGGATCGGAGCCGATGCCGCGGCGCACCGCTTCGATATCCGCGCCGACGCGATCAGCCAGATTCGCCAGCTCGTTCATGTACGAAATGCGCGTGGCAAGCATCGCGTTGGCCGCGTACTTGGTGAATTCGGCCGAACGCACGTCCATATACAGCGTGCGTTCGCGATTGCGATTGAACGGCGCGTACAGGCGCTTCATCAATTCGCGCGCCTTCTCGCCCGGCACGTCTTCATCGCAGCCGAGCACGATGCGGTCGGGGCGCGTGAAATCTTCCACGGCCGCGCCCTCTTTCAGGAACTCCGGGTTCGACACCACCGAGAACATGTGGCTCTCGCCGCGTGCGGCCAGTTCCCCGGCGATCACCTCGCGCACGCGCGAGGCCGTGCCGACCGGCACCGTCGATTTGTCGACGATCACCTTGAAGGCCGTCATATGGCGGCCGATATTGCGCGCGGCGGCCAGCACGTATTGCAGGTCGGCGGAACCGTCTTCGTCGGACGGCGTGCCGACCGCGATGAACTGGATATCGCCGTGCGCGACCGCGGCTTCGACGTCGGTCGAAAATTTCAGGCGGCCGGCACGGCGATTGCGCGCGATGATCTCCTGCAATCCCGGCTCATGGATCGGCACGCCGCCGTTGTTGAGCACGTCGATCTTGCGCTGATCGACGTCGAGACAGAATACGTCGTGGCCGATGTCCGCCAGACACGCGCCCGTCACGAGGCCTACGTAGCCGCTACCGATGATCGTCAGGTTCATGTATTACACCTCGGAGAATTGAGTTGGTTCAGAACAGCAGACACGCGATGCATTGCGCGGCTGTCGCTCAATAAGCGTTGCTGCCCACAAAGCCCTTCCACAGCGTCAGCACGACGATCTTGATGTCGAGCCAGAAGGTCCAGTGCTGCATGTAGTACAGATCGAGCTTGACGCGGCCCATCATTTTTTCGATGCGGTCGGTTTCGCCGCGATAGCCGTTGATCTGCGCCCACCCGGTGATGCCCGGTTTGATCCGGTAGCGGTGCATGTAGCCCTTCACCAGATCCTTGTAGATGTCGTCGTGTTCGAGCGCATGCGGGCGTGGACCGACCACCGACATCTCGCCGCGCAGCACGTTGATGAATTGCGGCAATTCGTCGAGGCTGGTGCGCCGCAGGAACGCGCCGACCGCGGTGATGCGCGGGTCGCGCCGCGTGGCCTGGGTGATCCTGCCGGACTCTTCCTTGTGCACTTTCATCGAGCGGAACTTGTAGATCTCGAACTGGTTGCCGTCGATGCCCTTCCTCTTCTGGCGGAAGAACACCGGCCCCGGCGAGCTCAGTTTCACCGCCACGGCGATCGCGAGCATCACCGGCGACAGCGCGGTCAGCGCGCCGAGCGCGAACATGCGGTCGAAAATGCGCTTGGGCAGCACGCGCAGGTCCGTGATCGGCGAAGCGGCCAGGTTGATCGCGGGCACGCCGAGCAGATCGACCATCGGCTGATTGAAGAGCGTGAGGCTCCGCACATCCGGAATGAAGCGGATGTTCACGAAATCGTTGCGCAGATCCATTACGAAGCGGTGAATCGCCTTTTCCTTCGAGATCGGCAGTGCGAGCCACAGTTCGCGAATCGCGCGCTGGCGCACCAGCTGGATCATGCGCTGGTAGTCGCGCTCGACCGGCACGCCGTCGATCGCGTCGGCGGCGTCCGGGTCTTCATAAGGATTGATCGTGCCGTCTTCATCGAACACGGCGACCGGGCTAAAGCCCGCTTCCGGCCGGCTGCGCATCTGCTCGATCAGAAAGCGGCCATACGGCGCGCCGCCGACGATCGCCACCGCGCGCTGATTGAAACCCTCGCGGCGCAATCCCTTGAGGATCGAATAGACGATCACCTTGTTCACGATCAGCAGCACGATGGTGGCCGCCGCCCAGTACACGAGCCACAAGCGCGACAGGCTGTCCGAGCGGTGCAGGCTGAAGCTGATCAGAATGCCGGTGACCTCCACCATCAGCCAGCCGCCCGCCACGCGGCACAGCAGGTCGTACAGCGGCTTGCCGCGCCACGACTGATAGATGCCGAGCGCGGGGAAAAACACCACCACCAGCAGGCAGTCGAACGCGAGCGAAATGCTTTGCACATCGTCCAGCCACACGAATTTCCCGCTGTGCACGGCCGCCCCAATCCAGGCGCCAAGGGCGACCATCGCAATGTCGATGATTCTCGATAGAACGCTCAGCATGCGCTGCACCTCAGTTCGTCAGTCAAGGGCCATCCGTCGGTTGGTTGAATTCCTGGTACCCGGTTATGCACATCAGCCCCGCAGCAGGACGCACAACGCCGCCATGCGCGCCCCGCCACCGAATGCGCGCCGCGAAACTAATTGGCCTGTGCTATTGCCACGCCGCTTCTCCGCTCTAAAAAATCCAGCTAGCCAACCAGGTGGCCGAGACGGATAACGCGTGTCGGAATGAGTGAATACCCTTGTACAGGTATAGATAAAGCGGTATTAAAATTCGGACCGCAAGACAGCAAAAAATCTCAAAATGTATCGGTCAAAATTTCGATATTTTTTCGGAATTTGTTCGGCAATTATTGCCGGTTTTGGTGTTCGAAAGACCGGTTGAGTGCCCCGCTGAAAGCCCGGACCGTCATTTCTTCCTGTTTGCCTACGAAGCTTACGCGCCGCCCTTCGGCTCTATTCTGCGACATTCGCCCGCGTAAAAAAATTGCCCCCGATTTTTTTATTGTATTTTTTATTTTTTAAAAAATTAAACAGACATTCTGGCGTCACGGAGGGACTAATTTTACTGGCTTTTTTATATAACTTCTATTTAACGCGCTTTTATTGACTCGTTACTTCGTGTTAAAACTCGACGCATTCACCCAGCCTCGAGGAGTCCATCATGACAGCTCCGGTTACGGCCACTCCCGCCGACACCCGGTCCACGCAAGCCATGCCCCTGAACGTCAAGCTCAAGGTTCACCCCGTCATTCTCGCCGGCGGCTCCGGCACACGCTTGTGGCCGATGTCGCGCGAGCAGTACCCGAAACAGCTGATTGGCCTGCTCGGCGATGATTCGCTGCTGCAATCCACGACGCGCCGTCTCGACGGACTCGAAGCCGGTCATCTCCTGGCCGAGCAGCTCGTCGTGGTGGCCAACGAAGAGCATCGCTTCACGACCGCCGAGCAATTGCGCACGAGCGGCAAACCGAGCCGGCTGATTCTCGAGCCCGCCGGCCGCGACACCGCGCCGGCGCTCACGGTGGCCGCGCTGTCGATCGCCGCGCAGGACGAGGACGGCATCATGGTCGTGATGCCCGCCGATCACGCGGTGACAGACATCGACGGTTTTCGTGCAGCTGTCGCCACGGGCGTGCAGCACGCCGAGGCCGGCCATATCGTGACGATGGGCATCGTGCCGACGCGCGCGGAAACCGGCTACGGCTATATCCGTATCGGCGCGGCGCTTGGTGCACAGCCAGGCATGCCTAACGACAGCGCTGAAGACAGCGCCAAAGCGGCCGGCACGCTCGCCGCGCACAAACTCGACCGCTTCGTCGAAAAGCCGCATCTGGAGCTGGCGCAGCGCTATATCGAGTCGCAGGAATACTGGTGGAACAGCGGCATTTTCATCATGCGCGCGTCGACCTGGCTAAAGGCGATCCGCCACTTCCAGCCGGCCATTTACGAAGCCTGTGATGCGGCGTTTGCGGGCGGCAAGGCGGACGGCGACTTCTTCCGTCTGCAACGCGACGCATTTAGCGCCTCGCCGTCGAATTCGATCGACTACGCCGTGATGGAACAACTGGGCAACGATCAGACCGCCGCTTCCGGCGTAGTCGTGCCCTTGCAGGCGGGTTGGTCGGACGTGGGTTCATGGGACGCGATCTGGGAAATCTCGGACAAGGACGCTGACCGCAACGTGGGCCGCGGCCGCGTGATGTTCGAAGGCGCGGCCTCGACCTTCGCGCACTCGGAAGGACGCCTGATTGCCTGCGTGGGCACCCAGAATCTGGTCGTGGTGGAAACGGCGGACGCGATTCTGGTTGCCGACAAATCGCGCGTGCAGGACGTCAAGAAGATCGTCGGACGGATTCGCAACGACGGCGGCCTGGAAGCGGCCAACCATCGCAAGGTACACCGGCCGTGGGGCAACTACGATTCCGTCGACACGGGCGAGCGCTTCCAGGTCAAACGCATCGTCGTGAAGCCGGGTGCGCGGCTCTCGCTGCAAATGCATCATCACCGCGCCGAACATTGGATCGTCGTGCGCGGCACGGCGCTCGTCACGCGGGGCGAAGAGCGCTTTATCGTCTCCGAAAACGAATCGGCCTATATTCCGCTGGGCGTCACCCACCGTCTCGAGAACCCGGGCAAGATGCCGCTCGAAATGATCGAGGTGCAGTCCGGTTCGTATCTCGGCGAAGACGACATCGTGCGCTTTGACGACACGTACGGACGCCAGTAAAGGCCGTCAATGAAGGACGTCAATAAGACAGCGCCAGTGAGTCACAACGGATGAAGCAGGACCCTGCGGCGGTTGCTCCTACCGGCCGCGGGGTACCGCAGTGCTAGCTGCGGCGGTTGCTCCTACCGGCCGCGGGGTACTGTAGTGCTAGCCGCCGCGCTCATCCCGCGTGGGAGATGAGTTCTGGGAACGCCGGGAAACGATCTGACGCACTGCTCTCTGTGGCCGCCGTAGCTGTTGTAGCCGGTTCGCTGGGATAACGGCGCAGCGGACCGCGGAACGCACCCATAGGACCATGCAAAGGCGCGCCGTGATTCACCGTGACGGGCTCCGGCACCTGGCGCATGGCCGGTAGCGGACGTGCAACCGGCACAACGGCATTGACGGCAGGCGCAGTACCCGCAGCCGCCAGCGTGCGGCATTCGCGGTCGATCCACTGCCGCGCCCAGTCGAGCGCGCACTGCTCCGCTGCTTCCGCCTCCGCAAAGCGCGGGCCGACCAGACCGGAACGCTCGACGCGTTTGCCGTCCTTCATGATCTCCGCCCATGCGCGATACATCGCGTTAGGCACCCGCTCCGCCACCACGTAGATCAGATAGCCGCGCCGGTCGGCGACCTGCGTGCCGCGTGGCGCGAGGCTCATCGACAGCGGACTGCGCTGGTCGTCGGATTGTTGCGGCCGGCCTTCGGCGATGGCGGCGGACGTCATGCCGCCCATCGCCCCCATCGCGTCCGTTTCGGCGAAGCTGGACGGCGCGGCACGCACCGCGTGAGCGGACGGCGCCGGCGGCACATCCGCCATGCCGGACAACTGGCGTGTGATGTCGGCGATCGGATCGGCCGAACGCCAGCTGCTCAGGCGGCTCGCCATGCCGGGCGCCTGCCACGACTCGGGGCTTTTCCAGGACACGCCACGCAGACTGTCTTCGCGCGCGCTGGGAGGTTCTGCTACCGGTGCTGCGGGTTTGGCCGCGACGGGCGGCGCCGGTTGCGGGACGTACGCGAAGGTACGCCCGGTTTGGGATAACAGCCGAACCATCTCGAGGAGGGTGCCGTTCAATTGCCATTCTTCAAAACGGCGCCGGCAGGTGGGACCCGACGGATAGCGGCCTGGCAGCTTCGACCAGGGTTCGCCAGTTGTCAGAATCCACAGGACGGCATTCGCCACGATACGTGGTTCGGCGCGCGGCCGGCCGCGTCGATTCAGACGGACGGCCGGCTCATCAGAGACAAGCGCTGCCAGCAGCGCCCATTCTTCATTGCTTAGCTCATCGAAAAACATGGAGTTCTCCACGCAGCCTGGCCGGGCCGCGGCTTTGGACCGCCACGGATTCAACTTTCACGATCCGTGTACAGCCCTCGGTTGCACAAATATGTTTTGTACGTTCTGTTTGTAAGTCCGCGCCGCACTGCGTTAGTGCGGTTTGTCCCTATTGCGAAGCACAAAACGTGGTCTCACTCGTGCATGGGAGAATTTGTGCACGAAGCATACCACCACCAGGGTTTGCGTGAATATCCTTGAGACAAGTGTTACGGATGGAAACAATCTTGTCCTTTTTGCTGCGTCATTTCTCGAATTGCCGTAACAGAAAGGCGGTTGGCTCCGACGCCGAAACCCGCTATTGGGCAGCGAAACGGCAAAGGATCAGCGGCGAATAGCCTTTATGAAATCGGCGAAATGCGCGGCGAATCATTTCGCTGCGCTTTGAACGAATTTGATCGCTGACGCAGCGCGCACGAACACCGCGCCAACTACGCTTGCCCGTAATCGGCGCGATGCGGTGAAACAGCGAACGGCAGCCCTCAGGCATGCGTTCGCATCGGTGTCCGTGATGCTCGAAAGAAGTTCAGGGCGTTGCGTCTAGCGCACCGGTTGCGACGCGTGCTCGCCCACCACGGTCGTCCATGGACGCACGCGCCAGCGCGTCACGAGACCCGCAAGCACATACGGATCGGCCTCGGCAAAGGCTCCGGCGGCCGCGGGCGAGTCGCCCTGGAAGAGCAGCACAGCCGTATCGACCGGATCGGCCAGCGCGCCGGCGAGTAGCAATTCGCCGCGCTCGACCGCCGCCCGTGCGTGTTTCAGATGCTCATCGCGATACGCGCCGCGACGTTCGAGGTAGTCGGGCACAAGGTCGTACATCAACAGGTAGTGCATGGCGTAGCCTCCTTGGCATGCGTGATAGATGAGATGGGCAGCACCTCGGCGCGGAATTCGAGTCGATATCACCCTCCGATCGACAGCGAAATTTCCTGCCTATTTCTAATTCAATTGTCCAAAATCTCAATGCCGATTGCATTGCTGGATCTTTCATCATTTCATCACCCATGGCGGTGATCTGTTTGAATTTTTCGTGGCCAATTAATCTGGAATGCATAACATAACTTGACAGTGCTACGATCCGTCCGTCCCTACACTGGATGGCGGCTTCTGCTTTCCCCGCCAGGTAGGGAAAACCAGCGTCACGGCTTGTCAACCGGAATGCGCTTTTGTCCGTTCTGGCAGACAGCAATTGCCACAATGGACGTGCCAAGGGTGCCCTGGATGCCGTTGATGCCCGCGCGCACGACCACCAAAAAAACGTTTTCACCACCGAAGGGAGTGTCACATGAAGATCCAATCCGCAATCGCAACGCTGTTGTTGGGCGCGGTCCTCGTTTCGCCGGTGTTCGCGCAGAACAGCCAGCAAACGAAAATGGCCGACTGTAACAAGCAGGCCGGCGACAAGAAGGGCGACGACCGCAAGGCTTTCATGAAGACCTGCTTGGCGGCGAAACCGGCCGCCGCTGCGCCGATGAGCCAGCAGGACAAGATGAAGGCGTGCAACACGCAGGCCGCCGGCAAGAAAGGCGACGACCGCAAGGCGTTCATGAAGACCTGCCTGTCGTCCGCGCCGGCTAACTAATCGCGCAGCGCGTCACCGCGCCTTGCCTGAACAGGGCCGCGCCGCTCCCCGGCGCGGTCACTGCTTTTTCCTTCCTGCCGCCCCGCCGCTTCGTAGCAGCTTCATAGCAGCTTCATAGCCGCTTCATAAGAGCTTTATAGCCGCTTCATAAGAGCTTCATAGCCGCTTCGCAGTCCCTTCAAAGCCGCTTCACAGCCCATTCGCGCGAACGCGCCGTTTTTCTTCTATGATGGCTGCGGAGACGGCCCACCCCCACACACAACATTAGACGGGCCGCCATCTTGTCGTTGATGCCAAAGAGCATCGATCGGAGGCAAGGATGGTATCGAAGCATAAAAACCGCTGGTTGAGGCGGTGGCTGGTCGTCATCATATTCTGGGCGGTGCCGGTGGCGATCGTCGCGGTCAATGAGATCAGGGAGGAAATGGCGTATAACGCCGTTGACCTCGACCGCGCGCTAACCACCTGGAATTTCACCGACGCACAACGCGCCGCTGGCGCACCCGCGCGCTGTCACGGCAAACCCGACGAAGCGCAGACAGCCGGCTGCCCGGCCGACGTGCTGGCCGCCAACGCGCCGCGTCAACAGGACGCCCGCGATGAATACAGCGTGCGCCGCTCGACCCTCTTCGCTTACCTCTGGCACGCCTTCGTTGGCTACTGGATCGTACCGGCCATCACGCTGTTCGTGATCGGCGCGGTGATCGGCGTCATCCGCCGCGTGTTGCGGCGGCCACCGGTGAAAAGTCCGGCGAACAACAGCTGACGAGCGACCGACCCATGCGCTGTTGCAGCATCCCGACAACACTTTCAATTCGATTTCAGCACCATTCGCACGAAGCAAGTACGAAGCAAGAATCAGTAAAAACGGGGGGTCGCGCGGCCGGAGTGCCGGTTTCTTCGTCCAGATAGTTATCGGGCACGATGCTGCCTGGCACCACTCGGCCGCACTTTCCAAACGGCTGGCAAGCGCCTCTTGCGGCCGGTCAAATTTACAGCATCGAGTTTTGCGATCTGGCGCAAAGCCCCGCCGCACAAGGCTTTTAGAGATAACGCCAAGAAAACGTTCCAGGCTTGCGTGTGCTATAACGCAAAGGCAACCCGGCAATACATTTGAGGTTGCGCCCAGGAACCACGATGGAGAAAAACGATGCAAAGACGAAACTTCATGCTGACGACTACCGCTGCGCTCGCTTTCGGAAGCCTTGCACTCGCCGGTTGTACAACGAGCGGGAGCAGCCACGACACAGCGTCCACTGATGCATCCAAACGCAAGTCGATCGACGCCAGCGTCGACGGCACCATGTCCCGGCTGTTCACCTCCGTGGCGGGTTCGCGTGAACTCGTGTCGAAGGCGCGCGGCGTACTCGTGTTCCCGTCGGTGCTGCAAGCGGGCTTCATCGTCGGCGGCCAGTACGGCGAAGGCGCGCTGCGCGTGGGCGGCGGCACGGTCGGCTACTACAGCACGATTTCCGGCTCACTTGGTCTGCAGGCCGGTGCGCAGTCGAAGGCCATCATCTTCCTGTTCATGACGCAGGATTCGCTCGACAAATTCCGCAACTCGGACGGCTGGGCCGTGGGTGGCGACGCCTCGGTGGCGCTGGTCAAGGTGGGCGCGAACGGCGCGATCGATACGACCACAGCAACGGCGCCGGTCGAAGTGTTCGTGCTGACCAATGCCGGCCTGATGGCCGATGTATCGCTCCAGGGCACCAAGGTATCGCGCCTGAAGATCTAAGCGCGCTACCGGTTGACAGGTCCGCGTTTGATCCGCCGGTTTCGCACGCGGCGGTAACCGGGGCAAACGCGGGGCAAACGCAGTCCATGTTCCATCAGGCTGACGCCAGGGCTGTGAGCCCGGTGCAGCGGCAATAAAAAACGGCGATGCGCACTGCACCGCCGTTCTTTTTTGCGCAGCCGCCCGCCGCGGCTCAGCGCAACTCAGCTCCCCGACGTATCAATCACCTTGAAGCGCGAGCGTTTCTGCGCGCGAATCACCGATTGATACGCGTCCACATATTGCTGCGCCATCCGGTGCGAGGTGAAGCGTTCTTCGAAGCGTTGCCGGACACCCGCCCGCGGCACCTTGTGCAAGCGATTCACCGCTGCCACCGCGCCGATCTCGTCTTCGACGATGAAGCCCGTCACGCCCTCTTCCAGCACTTCGGGGACCGAGCCGCGATTGAACGCGATCACCGGCGTGCCGCACGCCATCGCCTCGATCATCACCAGACCGAACGGCTCCGGCCAGTCGATCGGAAATAGCAGCGCATGCGCGCCGGACAGGAATTCGGCCTTCTGGTTATCCGCGATTTCGCCGATGTACTCGACGTACGGCAGATCCAGCAAAGGCCGGATGTCGCGTTCGAAGTATTCGCGGTCGGCGGCATCGACTTTCGCGGCGATGCGAATCTGCATGCCGCAGCGCCCGGCAATGCGGATCGCCGTGTCGACCCGCTTTTCCGGCGAGATGCGGCCGAGAAACGCAAGGTACTTCTGCTCGACCGGTTGCGGCGTGTAGAGCTGTTCCGGCAAGCCGTGATAGACGGTGGTGAGCCACCTGGCCTGCGGCAACGGATGACGCTGCGCATTCGAAATCGAAATGACCGGCGCGGTGTTGAAGGTGTCGAACACCGGTTGTTGCTCGGGCAAATCGAGGCGGCCGTGCATGGTCGTGACGAACGGCGTGTCCTGCCGCTTGAAGACCGAAAACGAGTAGTAGTCGAGGTGGAAATGCAGCACGTCGAAATCTTCGGCCTGACGGCGCACCAGTTCCATCAACAGCATATGGGGCGCGATGCGGTCGCGTATGCCCGGGTCCAGACGCAGCGCGCGCGGCCATACCGCTTCGAGCTTCGCACTGGTGACGGAGTCGCCGCTCGCGAACAGCGTCACGTCATGGCCGAGATCGACCAGCGCCTCGGTGATGTACGACACGACGCGCTCCGTGCCGCCATACAGCTTCGGCGGCACCGATTCGGTCAAAGGGGCGATCTGCGCAATCTTCATATCTTGTCTCCGTGAACGGGCGGCTTGGGCCGCTTTTGGCCTGCGGCGGGACGCACTACCGGCGCATCAGGGACGCTGAGTATGACAGCGCCGGCATCTCCGATCAATGCAACGGAGTGCCGCGCGGCCGCCTGCACCATCCGCATCCAAGCATTATTCATCAGGGCGCAATAAAAAGCGCTTGGCCCTTTCAATTCCTCGGCGCTGTTACATTCAATTTACATCCGGCGTTTACATCCGGCGCTTAGGTCCGGCGATCAGGTCCGGCGCTTAGGTTAGCAACCCCGGCACGTTCGGCAACCCCTGCGCCCCCGGCAATCTCGTTCACGCGCGCCATGATTTATGCCCGCCGTCGTTACCCGGTTTCTGCAGCGTCACACTGCGCAGATCATTCAGGAAGGTATCACGCCACACGCCGAGGTCGTTCTTGCGCAGCGCCGCCATGTTGATCTCATGACGCCGCCGGCGCGCATCGAGCGGCATCTGCAAAGCACGCTGCAAGGCCTCGCACATGCCGATCGCATCGTGCGGATTGACCAGCAGCGCGCCGCTCAGCTCCGCCGCCGCGCCGGCGAAAATCGACAGCACCAGCACGCCCGGATCGTCGGGATTCTGCGCGGCCACATACTCTTTCGCGACGAGATTCATGCCGTCGTGCAACGGCGTGACAAAGCCGATCTGCGACTCGCGAAACAGCGACATCAGCTTCCAGCGGTCGTACTGCTGATTCAGATAGCGGATCGGCGTGTAGTCGAGGCCCGAGTAGCGTCCGTTGATGCGCCCTGCTTCGTATTCCAGATCCTGACGGATCTTCTGATAGGTGGCGACGTCCGAGCGGGTTGGCGGTGCGATCTGCACCAGCGTGACATTGCCGCGCCATTCGGGCGAGCGCTCCAGCAGATGCTCGAACGCACGGAACCGTTCGACCAGTCCCTTCGAATAATCGAGCCGGTCGACGCTCATGATCAGCTTGCGGCCTTCGAGGCTCTGTTTCAGGTCGAGCACATGCTGACGGCTTTCATAGCGCTTCGCCTGCTCGGCGATTTCGTCGGGAAACACGCCGATCCGATAGACGCCCGTGCGCAGCTTGCGGCCGAATGCGTCGACGTGGCCGTCCGCGCTCACGCTGCCGCGCGCGTGGCGCGTCACGTAGTCGTGAAAAGCGAGTTCATCGGTCGTGGTCTGGAAACCCAACAGGTCGTAGCACGACAGCGACTTCACCAGCTCTTCGTGCGGCGGAATGTTGAGCAGAATCTGCGGCGCGGGAAACGGAATGTGCAGGAAGAAACCGATCCGGTTCGTGATGCCTTCTGAGCGCAGCGCTTCGGCGAACGGGATCAGATGGTAGTCGTGAACCCAGATCACGTCGTCGGGTTCGAGCAGCTTGATCAGCTTGTGCGCGAGCCACGCGTTCACGCGCCGGTAGCCCGCATACTCTTCACGCTCGTAGCGCGCGAGGTCGTTGCGGTAGTGGAACACCGGCCACAGCGTCGCGTTCGAAAAGCCACGATAGTACTGGTCGTAATCCTTGCGTGTGAGGCCGACGGTCGCAAAGGTCACCGCGCCGTCCTGCTCCAGATTCGGACCGGCATTGGCGACGGTCTCGCTCACCACGTCGCCGCTCCAGCCGAACCACACGCCTCCCGCATCCTTGAGCGCGCCGAACACGCCAACGGCGAGGCCGCCCGCCGATCCTCTGGTTTCCGTCGGCGTTGCGACGCGATTCGACACAACGATCAGTCGGCCCATCCTGGTTGTCCTCCTTGGTTCGCATGGCGCGGCACACACCGCCCGCCGCACGCATCTGCACACGAGCGTCCCCGCTACGCCGTTTCCTTCTGCTTGTGCTGCGGACCGCTCGCCTGCGCAAGGCCCACGCGGCTCGCCACCGGATCGGCTTCGGTGTGCGCCGCGGTGCTGCCCGCGGGCGTCTGCGCGCTGCGCGGCACCCAGTCGAGCGGCTCGTCCTTGCCGCTTTCCAGTTCGGCCGATACTTCGGCGCGGGCTCTCGGCAAGTATTGTGGATAGTGCTTCTGAATGAAGTCGAGCAGCCCCTCGCGGACCCGGCAGCGCAAGTCCCAGTTCAAGCCTGAATCGAGCGAGCTGACTAGCGCGCGCAACTGCATCGAGCGCTCGGTGCCGTCGGTGACTTGCAGCACCTGCACGCGGCGATCCCACTCCGGCGCGTTCTCGACGATGCGCGCGAGCTCCTCGCGCAACGGCGCGAGCGGCATCCGGTAATCGACGTACAGAAACACCGTGCCGATGATCTGCGAACTGCTGCGCGTCCAGTTGGAGAACGGATTCTCGATGAACCATTGCAGCGGCACAATCAGCCGCCGCTGGTCCCACAAGCGCACCGACACATACGTGCCGGTGATTTCCTCGATACGCCCCCACTCGCCCTGGATCACGACGACGTCGTCGAGCCGGATCGGTTGCGACAGTGCGATCTGCAAGCCGGCGATCAGATTGCCGAGCACCGGCCGCGCCGCAATACCGGCGACCAGACCGGCCACGCCCGCCGAGGCCAGCAGGCTCGCGCCGATCTGCCGCACATTCGGAAACGTCATCAGCGCGCCGCCTACGCCGATGATCACGATCACCAGCATCACCGAACGCGCCAGCACCCGCGCCTGCGTATGGATGCGGCGTGCCTGCAGGTTGTCGGCGGTATCGAGCGGATGGGCCTGGATGATCGCCTCGCCGATCGCCGCCGCCGAGCGCACCGACAGCCAGGTGAGCGCGCCGATCAGCGCGATCGCGGCGCCGTCGCGCAGCGGCGTGATGAACGTGAGGGTGTCGGGCGCCTCCCACCAGACCGCTTCCAGCGCAAGGATCACGAGGACGGACAGCGACGGTTTGTCGATATAGCGCAGCACGACGCTGGTGAGCGGATACGGCCGCGCGATCCGCGTGACGATGCGCGCGCCGACCCGATGCACGCCGGCGGCCAGCAGCGCCGCGATCACCGAGACGGTCAAGGCGCCGAGCCACGTATGCAGCGGCGCTTCCGCGATACGGCTCAATTCGTCGAAAGTGGGCATGGGGGCGTTGTCCTCTAGGTGGCTGAAAACGAAACCGGCGACCGGGCGGCGGCGACGTCGCGTGTTGCGTGGTGCGCGCCGCGCGGGCCACGCCGCCGGGTGGACAGGCGGTGAAGCGGCTGCCGGCAAGCAGCAGGCAGCCTCCGGAGCGGGTGTAAGCGCCGAAGCTGCCCGGTTGATGACATTGGCGCGAGCGCTACGACGGCACGCCGGCTATGCATTGCTGCATCCGCCGCCCCGCCTGCACGGCACGCCTGTGCAAGGCCAAGGCATTCGTCCGTCCGGACTGGGAAAGACGGCCGCCGCGGGCAACTTCTGAAAGCGCGGCCGGGGTTCAAACCCGGTTTTAACCGGCATCGCGCCGGGTTGAAACAGTACCGCTCAAGCCGGCCGAACCGCCGAACGAGCCCGTAGCGAGCACGTCGGCGTTAGCCGTAATTCAAATCGAAATCAACTGCCGCTCTTGCAAGGAAACGCCTTGCCGAGCCCCAGCGAGATCGCCGTACTGGCGTTATAGCCCGCGACGATCGGGTTTTCCGCGATGTACTTGCGCACCGCGTCGGTGAGCTGCGCCGAGCGCGCGTCTTGCGGCAAGCAGAAGTACTGGCCGACGCGCGGCCCAGTGGTGCCGCCGATCGCGTCGATCGTATTGAAGATGCCGTCCGCGGCGCCTTCGATATACGCGGCGCACGCGCTGCGCGACGCCACATCGGTCTTCGTGCACAGCTTGTTGAGGTCGCCCCCCGTAAACGCAGCTGCCGATAGCGGTATGGCAAGCGCGCTGGCGAAAATCAAAGCCCGCAGCATGGTGTTCCTTTCCAGGGGTGTTTATGAGGCGGTCGGGTGCCGCATCCGGAGGGCGCGCCCAACACGGCGCGCCAAAGCCGTCATTCTGCACTGTTTTGCCAGGCGGCAGTCGTGCGAACTGCCGCCCTTTTAAGGCTCAATTGCCGGTTCAGCGCTCCGGCCGTCGGACGCCCCGCGCGTTTTATTTCTGTTGCATTTGCTGCAAACGCGCGGTCAGCCCCTCGACCACGTCCGGTTCCTTATAGGTCTTCGCGAAATCGAGCGCGGTCAGGCCAATCTGGTTCTTCACCGTGAGGTCCGCGCCGTTGTCGAGCAGCAGCTTGACGGTCGACACGTGACCGCCGCGCGCGGCCATCATCAGCGGCGTGGTGCCGTTGGGCGAACCGGCGTCGATATAGGCCGAATGGTCGAGCAGCAGCTTGACAATATCGTCGTGGCCGTTCGCCGCCGCGTAGTGCAGCGGTGCCCAGCCCTTCTTGCTGACTTCGGCGTCCTTCGCGATCAGCAGCTTGACGAAGTCGATGTCGCCATTCAACGCCGCCATCATCATCGCGTTTTCGCCGGCCTTGTCCTGGATCTCGATGTCGGTCTTCGGATTGGCGATCAGCGCGGCGCCCACCTTGTCGGACTTCTCGCGCGCGGCCAGCACCAGCAACGGAATGCCCTGGTTGTCGACGCTGTTCGGGTCCATGCCCTTGGCGAGCAGCTTGTTGACGCCGTCGACGTCGTCGAACTTGACCGACTTGATCAGCGAGTCGATCGGCGCGGCCTCAGCCGGCGTCGCAATCACCGAACTCAGCGCGGCGCAAGCCAGCGTGGCGGCGTACGCAAAACGGGACAGGCCGCGGCGCGCGGAGCCGAAAGCATTCGGCGCGGCTGAAGTCTGTTCAAACGCTGCGATCGAAGTCGAATTTTTTCTCATATTTTGCTTTAGGAAATTTCCCTATCCTATTGATATATTTAATCTTTGTCGATCACGCGCCAGCCGACGCGGGGATCTTGAAAAGCCGGAAGAAGTTTTGCGTGGTCGCAGCGGCCAGCGCCGTATCCGGCATCTCGCGTTGTTGCGCGATAAACCGTCCGACATAACTGACGTATGCAGGTTCATTAGGCTTGCCGCGATACGGCACCGGCGCGAGGTACGGCGAGTCGGTTTCGATCAGCAGCCGGTCGAGCGGCACGCGGCGCGCGACATCCTGCACGTCGGTCGCGCTCTTGAACGTGACGATGCCCGACAGCGATATGTAAAAATTTTGCGCCAGGGCTTGCTCGGCGACTGCCCACGGCTCGGTGAAGCAATGCATCACGCCGCCGGGCTCGCCTGCGCGCTCCTCAGCCATGATGCGCAGCGTGTCTTCCGACGACGAACGCGTGTGAATGATCAGCGGCTTTTGCGTGGCGTGCGCCGCGCGGATATGAGTGCGAAAGCGCTCGCGCTGCCATTCCATGTCGGCGATCGTGCGGCCTTCCAGGCGGTAGTAGTCGAGCCCCGTCTCGCCGATCGCGACCACTTTCGGATGTGTGGCCAGTTCGATCAGCTCGGCGACGCTCGGCTCGCGCATATCCTCGTGATCCGGATGCACGCCGACCGACGCATAAACGTTCTCATACTGACTGGCGATCTCCAGCACGGACGGCAGCGTCTCGAGATCGACCGACACGCACAGCGCGTGCGTGACCGAATGGCTGCGCATGTTCTCCAGCACCTGCGGCAGGCGGTCGGCGAGTCCTTCGAAGTTGATATGGCAGTGCGAGTCGACAAACATGGTGTGTCCTGCTGATAAATAGCTTGAGGTGGATCAGGCGGCGGCCGTGCCGAGCCGCTTGCCGAGAATCACCAGATCGCGCTCCACGCCGTCCAGCACCGCGACGCGCGGCAGCGAACCCCACGTGTCGAAGCCGAAGCCGCGGAACAGGCGCAGGCTCGCTTCATTGTGGCCAAAGATAAATCCGAGCACCGTGTCGATGCCGAGCGCCGGCGCCGCCGCGAGCGAGGCGGCCAGCAACCGCTTGCCGAGGCCCTTGCCGCGTGCGCTTTCGTCCAGATAGATGCTGACTTCGGCGCTACGCTGATAGGCCGGGCGGCCGTAGAAATCCGAAAAGCTCAGCCATGCGATCACGCTGCCGGTTTGCGGATCTTCCACCACCCACAGCGGACGCTTTTGCGGACCGTGCGCGTGAAACCAGGCCACCCGGCTTTCGACGCTGACCGGCTCCAGATCGGCGGTCACTTGCCGCGACGGCACAGTCGAGTTGTAGATGGCAACGATCGCCGGCAAGTCGTCGAGGGTGGCGTCGCGGTAGGAAAGGGTCATGGTGTATTGAACCTGGGGTGAAAGGCGGAACAGCGGACGGGCCCGGGAGCGAGGCGCCGACAAGGCCCGCGCACGAAAGCAGCAGGCTTACGCGAACAGCTCGCGGTAGCCGATAAACAGTTCCTCGAACACCAGCCGCGCGTTCAGCGGATGGTTCTCCACAGCGCGTTGGCGCGTCACGGTCCGCATGAAACGCGCGAACGCGCTGGCGTCGGCCTGCGACGCACAGCGTGTCAACGCCGCCGACGCCTGCGGAAAATAGCGCGGCGCGCCGGCCGTGCGCTGCGCCAGCAAGTCGTACGTCCAGCGTTGCAGCCAGCCGAGCACCAGCGGCACCGGCAGTTTCTGCAGCGCTTCGCCGCAAGCGAAGGCGTCGCAATCCGGACCGGCCGCCAGTTGCTTCAGCGTCCAGTCGCGCAGTGCGCGGTTTTCGTCGCCGGCGAGCGCGAGCGCCGTGAGCGGCGCGCCGCCGGCTTCGGCCAGCAACGCCGGGGCGTCGGCCACGCCTTGCGCGGCCAGCCACTTCGTCGCGACATCCGGGGCGGGCGTGGTCATCGGCCATTGCCGGCAACGGCTGATGACGGTCGGCAGCAAGCGATCGATGCGCGCCGACACCATCAGGAACACCACGCCCGCCGGCGGTTCTTCGAGCGTCTTCAGCAGCGCATTGGCGGCGGCGACATTCAGCCCTTCGGCCGGATACAGCACGACCACGCGCGCGCCGCCGCGATGCGAGCCGACGCCGACGAAATCGAGCAAGCCGCGGACCTGCTCGATCTTGATTTCCTTGCTGGGCGTGCGGGTTTTCTTGCCTTCATCGGCGTCGGCCTTGTCGGCTTTTTCGTCGGCGTTGCTGGCGAGGCCCGCTTCGGCAGCCAGCGCTTCGGGCACGACGATCCGGTAGTCCGGATGATTGCCCTGCGAGAACCAGTTGCACGCCACACAGGCGCCGCACGGCTCGCCATTGGCCTGCTGCGCCTCGCACAGCAGGCCCTGCGCCAGATGCTGGGCAAAGCGCAGCTTGCCGATGCCAGCCTGCCCATGCAGCAACAAGGCGTGCGGCCAGTGACCGCGCAACTGTTGTAGGCGATTCCAGTCATCGGCTTGCCACGGATAAATCATCGTTTCTCTTTTAATTCAATCGGTTGACGGCGCTTGATGAGACATCGCACGAATCATCAGCGCCGCTATAACGCAGGATTATATTATTTTAAAATCAAAGATTTGTGATCAACTCTTCAAGTTGCTTCTGAATACGGGCGACGCTCTGCGAAGAGTCAATGATAGCGAACCGGTATGGCGCCTCTTCCGCGCGGCGCAGATACTCCGCGCGCGCGCGGTTGAAAAACGCCTCCGATTCGCTCTCGAAACGATCCGGGTCGCGCGCCGCGCTGCGCCGTTCGTTGGCGATCTCGGGCGCGAGGTCGAACAACACCGTCAGATCCGGCTGAAAGCCGCCCTGCACCCAGCGCTCCAGCGTTTCGAGCTTGTCGCGCGGCAGGCCGCGGCCGCCGCCCTGATACGCGAAGGTGGCGTCGGTGAACCGATCCGACAGTACCCAGTCGCCGCGCGCCAGTGCCGGTTCGATCACATCCGCCAGATGCTGGCGGCGCAGCGCGAACATCAGCAGCGCCTCGGTTTCGAGGTCCATCTTCTGATGCAGCACGATCTCGCGGATCTGCTCGCCGAGCGGCGTGCCGCCCGGTTCGCGCGTCATGACGACCGAGCGGCCGCTTGCCGCGACTTTCTGTTCGAGGCGCTCACGAAACCAGGCAAGATGGGTAGTCTTGCCGGCGCCGTCGATACCCTCAAACGTGATGAATTTGCCCCGCGCCATTATTGCCCTCGAATGTATTTGTCCACGGCCTTGTTGTGATCGCCGAGGGTGTCAGAAAAGATACTGCTGCCGTCGCCGCGCGATACGAAGTACAGCGCGGTGGTTTGCGCCGGGTTCAGCGCTGCCTGCAGCGACGCGACACCGGGCAGCGAGATGGGCGTCGGCGGCAGGCCCGTCCGGGTGTAGGTATTGTAGGGAGTGTCGGTCTGCAGGTCTTTCTTCCTGATGTGGCCGGTGTAGCTCTCGCCCATTCCGTAGATCACGGTCGGGTCGGTTTGCAAGGGCATGCCCACCCGCAGACGGTTCGCGAACACCGCCGCGACCATCGGCCGGTCCAACTTCTTGCCGGTTTCCTTTTCGATGATCGACGCCATCGTCAACGCGTCGTACGGCGTCTTGTACGGCAGATTGGCCGCGCGCGCGGTCCACGCTTCGTCCAGACGCACGCGCATCAGCCGGTACGCGCGGCGGTACACGTCGAGATCGCTGGTGTCCTTGTCGAACAGATACGTGTCGGGGAAAAACAGCCCCTCGCCGTTGCCGATCGCCGCTTCCGGCGCGCCGATCGCGTTCATCAGATCGGTGTCGCTCATGCCGGCGGTGTCGTGCTTGAGCGCCGGATTGGCGTCCAGCTCGGCGCGCATGCGCTTGAAAGTCCAGCCCTCGATAATCGTCGCCACGTATTCGTTGACGTCGCCACGGGCGACTTTTTGCAGCACTTCATAGGGCGTCACGCCCGTCTTGAACTCGTAGTTGCCCGACTTCAGCTCGCTTTGCAGCCCGAGCAGCCGCGTCATGATGACGAACAGTTCCGGCTCGACCGGCACGCCGCCGCGGTTGAGTTGCAGCGTGACGCTGCGCAGGCTGCTATGCGGTTTGACGGTGACGTCGAGTTGGGCAGGAGTCAAATCGAGCGGGCTATTGGCCCAGTGATATCCGCCGGCAATGGCGGCTGCGGCCAGCACAACGACGATTGAGCCGGCGACGAGACATTTCTTCAGGAGGGACATGCGAAACGTGGCTGGGGTGAAGCTCATATAATACTTGTTTGCCTTAGCTAAAGTCAGAATTGACTGTTCTCCGAATCCATGAACACACCGCTCGCTACTGCTTCAGGCACCTCCGCAGGCACCTCCGCAGGCACCGCTGCTACGGCATCTTCTTCACCTGCCGGGCTCCCCACGCTGCCGCGCCCGGCTCCCGATGAATTCGACGCCGTGGTCCAGCAAGGCGCCTATATGCCGCTCACGCAGTTCGGCGTGATCGACGCGACCGGCGACGACGCGGCCAGCTTCCTGCACGGCCAGCTGACCAACGACACCCAGCATCTCGACGCCGCCAATGCGCGGCTCGCCGGTTACTGCTCGGCGAAGGGCCGTTTGCTGGCGTCGTTTCTGACGTGGCGCAGCGGCGAGACGATCCGCCTGCTGGTGTCGAAAGACGTCCAGGCCGCGGTGCAGAAGCGGCTCTCGATGTTCGTGCTGCGCGCCAAGGCCAGACTCGTGGATGCGAGCGGCGAACTGGCGGTGGTCGGCCTCGCGGGCGACGTGCGCCGCGCGCTCTCCAGCGTGTTCGACGCGCTGCCGGACGGCGTGCACGTGAAGGTGGACGGCGCGGCGGGTTCGCTGATCCGCGTGCCCGATGCGCTCGGCCGGCTGCGTTACCTGTGGATCGGACCGAAAGCCGGGATCGAGGCCCGCCTGCCTTTGCTCGATGACAAGCTCAAGCGCGTCTCGCCGGCGGTGTGGGATTGGCTCGACATTCGCGCGGGCGAGCCGCGCATCACGCAGCCGGTGGTCGAGCAGTTCGTGCCGCAAATGGTCAATTTCGACGTACTCGGCGCGGTGAACTTCCGCAAAGGCTGCTATCCGGGTCAGGAAGTCGTGGCGCGCAGCCAGTATCGCGGCACCATCAAGCGGCGCACATCGCTCGCGAACGTGGCGGGCGAACCGGACACGGTCAAGGCCGGCGCGGAACTGTTCCACTCGGACGACCCGGGCCAGCCATGCGGGATGGTGGTGAACGCGGCGTCCGCACCGGACGGCGGCGTCGATCTGCTGGCGGAGATCAAGCTCGCGGCGCTGGAAAACGGCTCGGTGCATCTGGGCGCGGCGGATGGCCCGGCGTTGCGGTTCCTGCAACTGCCGTACGGGTTGCCGACCGAGGCTTGATCTGCTGGGCTGGAGCGACGCAACTTCGCGTCGTTTTCCCCGGCGTTTGTGTCGTTTGTACTTCACCCATCCCCACCGGGAGACTCCGCCCGATGTGCCTGATCGTCTTCGATTGGCGGCCCGACGCGGCCAACGGCCCGCTCTTCACGCTCGCCGCGAACCGCGACGAATTCTTTCGCCGCACCGCCGAACCGATCAACTGGTGGCATGACGCGCCCACCGTGCTCGCCGGCCGCGATCTGGTGGGCGGCGGCACGTGGCTGGGGATGTCGCGCGACGGCCGCTTCGCCGCGCTGACCAACTATCGCGCGCCGCATGAAATGCGCGCCGATGCGCCGACCCGCGGCACGCTCGTCAGCGACTGGCTCATCGGCTCCGCCAACGGGAACAACGGAAACCACGCCACGCCGCTCGACTACCTGCAACATGTCGCGCAAACCGGCGACATCTACAACGGCTTCAACCTGCTGATCGGCGACTGGACGCGGCGCGAACTCGGCTGGTATTGCAATCGCGCGGACACCGCGCCGACGCTGCTTGCACCCGGCACGCACGGCATCTCGAACGCGGTGCTCGACACCGCGTGGCCGAAGCTGGTCAACAAGCGCGCGGAATTGGGCGCCCTGCTCGCACGCGATCCGGCGCCGCCGCTCGAACGCCTGATCGATCTGCTGCGCGATCCGCGCCTCGCCCGCGACGACGAATTGCCGGCCACCGGCATTCCACTCGAACGCGAACGGGCGCTGTCGGCGGCGTTTATCGAAACGCCGGAATACGGCACGCGCGGCACCACCGCGCTGCAGGTGCTCGTACACGGCGACGTGATCGGCGTGGCAGTCGCCGAGCGCAGCGACGACAACGGCTCGCACCGGATCGTGCGGCCCGGCGACTTCGAGCGCAGCTTCGCGTTCAACGTCGAACGCGCGATCGCCTGAAGCGTCGCGGCCGTTACCCGATATCGAACTCCACGACGCCGAACGCCGCGCGCAAGGCCGCCGCGGCATCCGCATGAGCCCGCGCGACCTCGGGCACAAAGCCGCCCATCTTGAAGAACTCGTGGATCATGCCCGGATAGCGTTTTAGCGTGAGCTCGTTGCCCGCCGCACGCAGCTTTTCCGCGTAGGCATCGCCTTCGTCGCTTAAGGGATCGTATTCGGCGGTCGCGATCCAGGCAGGCGCGAGGCCGCTGAAATCGGGCGCGCCGCGCTTGCCGTCGAGCGGCGCGAAACGCCAGTCGTCGCGATCGCCGGCATTCCGGACGTATTGCTCGAAGAACCACTGGATCGTGTCGCCCGACAGCAGAAAGCCGTCGGCCAGACGCGAGTGGGAATCGGTCTGCTGATAACCGGTCGTGCCTGGATAGATCAGCAATTGCAGCGCAAGCTCGATGCCGGCGTCGCGCGCCAGCACCGCGCAGACCGTTGCCAGCGTGCCGCCCGCGCTGTCGCCGCCAACCGCGAGCCGTCCGGCATCCACGCCGTATTGCGCGGCGTGCGCGTGCAGCCAGGTCAGTGCGTCGAATGCATCGTCAACGGCAGTGGGGAATTTGTACTCGGGTGCGAGCCGGTAATCGACCGACAGCACCGTGCAGCGGCCATCGCGCGCGAACATCCGGCACAGCGCATCGTGCGTATCGACGCTGCCGACCGTGAAGCCGCCGCCATGAAAATAGACCAGCGCGGGCGCAGGCTCAGCCCAGCTCGCCTCGACAGGTTGATAAAGGCGCGCGCGAATTGCCGCGCCGTCGCGCGTGGGTACTTGCAGATCCTCGAGCGCGAACATCGGCGCGCTCGCGATCTCCAGAATCGGCGCGCTTTTCTCGTAGGACGCGCGCGCCTGTTGCGCGGTCAGTTCGTGATACGGCGGGCGCCTGGCGCGCGCGATCATGTCGAGCACCTGCTCGAGTTTCGGATTCAGCGGCATTGTGCGTCAAGTGGCGCGGGTGCGCCGAGGGTGAGCGGAACGAGCGCCGTATGATGCCATGAGCGGCTAGCTTTCGCTCTTTACCTCAGGCTTCAGCGACAGCGGATCGGTGGGGTTGCGCTGCTGTTCGATGTCGTCGTGGCGCAGCTTCACCGTCTCCATGATGCCCGGATGCGTGACGACGTAGAAACGCCGCGTCTTGATCGCCTCGAACGTGAGCGCGGCGACGTCGGCCGCCGTCAGCTTGCCGGACTGCACCGCGCGTTGCAGCTGCTTGCCGGCGGCGATTTGCGAGCGCGTCGGCCCGGTGTCGTTGCGCAGCGCCTCGGGCCGCGCGCGTTCCGCGTTGGCAATGCCGGTCGGCACGAAGGCCGGACACAGCAGCGAACAGCCGACCTCGCCGCCTGGCGCCGCTTGTGCCGCTTGTGCCGCCTGTGCCAATTGCAGGTCGTGATAGAGGGTCTCGGTGAGCGACACGACCGCGTGCTTCGACGCGCTGTAAATGCCCATCGCGGGCGGCGACAGCAGGCCCGCCACCGACGCCGTATTGACGATATGCGCCGGCTCGTTCTGCCGCAGCATGATCGGCGTGAAGACGCGCACGCCGTGCGCGACGCCCATCACGTTGACGCCGAACACCCACGCCCAGTCGTTCGCCGAGCTTTCCCACAGGAAGCCGCCCGAACCCACGCCCGCGTTGTTGAACAGCAGATGAACCTTGCCGAAGGCGTCGAGCGCCGCTTGTGCGAGCGCTTCGACCTGGGCGGCGCTGGCGACGTCGGTGGGCACGCCGAGCACTTCGGCGCCGCCGGCGCGCAATGCGTCGACGGTTTGCGCGAGCGCGGCGGGATCGACATCGGCCAGCACGAGCTTCATGCCGAGCGACGCGCCCTTCTCCGCGAACGCGCGGCCGAAGCCGCTCGCCGCACCGGTGATCACCGCCACCTTGCCTTCGAATTCGAACATCGTGTGCCTCCTGGGTTGAGCTGTTCTTCAGCCGGGCTCAGATAGATCAGATCAGCTTGACGAGCTGCTTGCCGAAGTTCTTGCCCTTCAGCAGACCGATGAACGCCTCCGGCGCCTGGTCGAGCCCTTGCGCGATGGTCTCGCGATACTGCAGCTTCTTCTGCGCGACCAGCGTGCCGAGCTGCTTGAGCGCTTCCGGCCACACGTCCATGTGCTCGCTGACGATGAAGCCTTGCACCAGCAGACGCTGCGTGAGCATCAGCGACGGATGCTTGAGCGGCATCGGCTGGCCGTCGTAACCGGCGATAAACCCGCACAGCGCGATACGGCCGAACGCGTTCATGCGCGCGAGGGTCACGTCGAGTACTTCGCCGCCGACGTTCTCGAAGTAGCCGTCGACGCCGTCCGGCGTCACCGCCTTCAGATCCTGATACAGATTGCCGGCTTTGTAATCGACGCAGGCATCGAAGCCGAGCGTCTCGACCACGTAGCGGCACTTGTCCGCGCCGCCCGCAATGCCGACCGCGCGCGCGCCGGCCAGCCTGGCCAGTTGCCCGACCACGCTGCCCACGGCGCCGCTCGCCGCGCTGACCACCACCGTCTCGCCCGCCTTCGGCGCGATGATTCTGTTCAGCCCGTACCAGGCGGTGACGCCCGGCATGCCGACCGGACCGAGATACGCCGACAGCGGCACGTGCGTGTCGTCGACTTTCTGCACGCCCGCCCCGTTCGAGGTGCCGTACTCCTGCCAGCCGAACATCGCGACAACCTTGTCGCCGACTGCGAACTTCGGATTTTTCGACTCGACCACTTCGCCCGCCGTGCCGCCGATCATCACTTCGTTCAGCGGCTGCGGCGCCGCGTACGACTTGCTGTCGTTCATCCGGCCGCGCATGTACGGATCGAGTGACAGGAAATGATTGCGCACGCGGAATTCGCCATCGGCAAGCGGCGCGAGCGGCGTTTCGACGAGCTTGAAATTATCGGGCGTGACCGCGCCTTGCGGACGCGAAGCGAGCACGAGCTGACGGTTGATCTGGGGCATGACGATCGTCTCCATGGGTCGATGTTGTGCGCTGTTGTGAACAGCGCGGATGATGCGAACGGCGAATGATGCGAACAACGTTTGCGAAGGCACCGACGGCGCGCGCGGTTCCCGATACGCGCCGTCCACGGAGAATCAGCCGTCGCTTGGTCCGGGTTTGGCGGAAGGATCGCTGCGCAGACGCTGTTGCGTCACGTCGCGGCCCACGGCGAGGCGCCGCATGTATTTGAAGGTGCCGAGCGCTTTGGCGACGAAGTGACCTTCGCTGTCGCGGATCTCGCCTTCGCAATAGGCCATCGTCGTGGAGCGGTGCAGCACGCGGCCGGTGGCGCGCAACTCGCCGCGCCCCGGCTGCATGAAGTTGACCTTCATCTCGACGGTGACCACGCCGACGCCGTCGCCGGCCAGACTGCGCGCGGCCATCGCGAGCGCGACGTCGGCCAGCGTCATCGTGACGCCGCCGTGAGCGACGTCCCACGTGTTCATGTGATCCGGCTGCAACGGCAGCATGACCTCGCTGACGCCGTCGGCAGCCGAGACGAGCTGCGCGCCGAGCCGGTCGACGAACGGGCTCTCGGGCAGCGCCGCGCTGTTCGCTTTGGATGAGGACGAATCGGTCATTGCGCTGCTTTCAGATTTCGTAATCGACACACTGGCGCGCTTCACGCACGGCGCCGACGAAGCCCTTGAGCGCTTCGTGCTGCGGATGAACCTGGTACGCGTCGAGCGCGGCCTTGTCGGCGAAATCGGAGACCAGCACGACGTCGTAGGTCGACTCCAGCCCCGGCTGCGCGATGCCGACTTCGAGCTTCAGGATGCCCGGCACGATGTCGCGGCAGCCTTCGAGCTTTTCTTTCAGCTTCAGAACATTGTCCGCACGGGTTGCGCCCTCGGCGGTTTCTTTGAGCTTCCACATCACAATATGACGGATCACGGGGTTACCTTCTTCGATTCAATTCGTTGGGCTGGGGACTCTCCATCCGCGCTCGGCGCTGACGGGTCGCGCGAAAGTCCGCAGGCTTCAGGCTGCTCGAACGTGCGCTGCCTGCCGCGCACGCGCAGCAGGAAATGATACCCGGTATGGCGTTCGCACATGCGCGGGCGCCGCGCCGGCTGGCCGATCGGATCAGGTTGCATGTGCTACCACTCGTGCCACCATCCGCGCCGCCAGACGCCCTAGCCTGCGCACCGCTTCGTCCGCGAGATCGAGATCCGTGCTCGGCGAACTCAAGCGAATGAAATGATCGAAGCGCCCCGCGTTCGAGAACACCGTCCCCGGCATCACGCGTATGCCTTCATTCAGAGCGGCATCGAAAAAACTCGCGGAAGATACATTGCGGGGCAACTCGATCCAGAAAAACATCCCGCCGCACGGCGGCGTAAAGCGCGTTCCTTCCGGAAACGATGCGGCGATAGCGGCTGCCATCCGTTCGCGCTGGATCCGCAGACGGTCGCGCAAGCGCCGCAGATGCCGCTCATACGCATTCGTTTCGAGAAACTCGGCGAGCACCACTTGCGACAACTGCTCGTTATGCCGCGACTGCGCGAACTTCAGCATGCCGATACGCGGATGCCAGCGTCCGCCGTTGATCCAGCCTACCCGCATGCCAGGCGCGAGCGTCTTGTTGAACGACGTGCAGTGGATCACCGTGCCGTCGGTGTCCCACGCCTTCAACGCTTTGGGCGGCTGCGCGGCGTCGGCGAGTTCGCGGTAGGGGTCGTCTTCGATCAGCGGGATGCGGGCGCGCGCGCACAGTTCGACGAGCCGCGCCTTGTGCGCATCGGGCATCACGCTGCCGAGCGGGTTTTGCAGATTCGGCACGACCACCACGGCCTTGATGTCGGGATGCGTTTGCAGCGCGAACGCCAGGGCCTCGACCGCGAGGCCCGTCGACGGACTCGCCGGGATTTCCAGCGCGCGCAAACCGAGGCTTTCCAGCGCCTGCAACAAGCCGAAAAAGCATGGCGATTCGACCGCGACGGTGTCGCCGGGTTGGGTCACCGCGCGCAACGCTAGGTTCACGGCTTCGATGCCGCCGTGGGTCATGATCACGTCGTCGGCGCCGATCTGGATGCCGACGTCGAACGCCCGGCGCGCGATGATCGCGCGCAACGCCGGATCGCCCTGATCGTGGCCGACGGCGGTCAGCAAGGTCGGGCGGCGGCGTAATGCGCGCAAGGCGGCTTTCTGCAACGCGTCGGTGGGATAGAGATCGGGGGAAGCGGTGGCGCCGCCCAGATTCAGCGCGTCGGGATAGCGCTGGAATTTCGACACGATCGCCGAAATGGCCGAATGGATGCCGACGAACTGCGCGCCGCCAGGCGCGACCGCGAGGTCAGGTTCGCTCGCCGCGGGCAAGGCCGCCGTCAGCCGGGCGCGCACGAAATAACCGGCGCGCGGACGGGCGTCGATCAACGCGGCGCGTTCCAGCGCGCGATAGCTCTCGGTCGCCGTCGACAGGCTCACGCCGTGGCGCTGCATGAACGCGCGCATCGACGGCATGCGGTCGCCGGGGCGCAGCACGCCGGTGTCGATCGCGCGACGGTATTGGTCGGCCAGTTGGACGTAGAGGGGCCGGCCATCCGGAGGCCGGGTTTCCGGGGGCCGGCCATCCGGGGGCCGGCTGTCCGGGGGCTGTCCCTCCGGGGACGGGCTCCTTTGGGGGCGGCTCTCCGGAGGCCGGCCATCAGGAGGCCGGCTGTCCAGGGGCAAGCTGTCTTGTGGCGCTTCAGGCGCGAGGGTCGAATGGGTCATGAGCCGATGGTGCGGACTGTTCGCGCGCCGCAACAGATACACATCCCCGCGATTGCGACCGATACAGCATGCGAAAACCTTCGGCTGCACCGGTTCACATTGCAGATGGCTGCGGCTGTTTTCACTTCGACGGACTCCATAAGCTTGATGGCATGAAAACGGTTTAAAGGAATCGATCATGCCTGCCAGTCAATCCCGCGCCTCGTTGCCTCGCGAAGCCGCCAGCTCACACCTTCACGCCGGTCAGGCGACCCTGCTCGACCTGCAGGCGCGAACCTCGATCGTGGCCGTCGAAGGCAATCTGCAACTCGGCTTTCGCGACCATTCGCTGGCGTGGTTGGGCGACGCCGTCATGCCCACAAGGATCACCGTGCATGAAGGCGAGCAATACGTCACGCCACAGCGCGGCGTCGTGTCGATCAGCGCAGCCCCCCCACGCGCGGCGGTGTTCCTTGTTCAACCGCAGCGGCCTGAAAACAACGGCTTCGTCCGTCAGACCGCGCGCAGCCTGTCCAACCTGGTCAGAATCCTGCTGCGCAGCCCGGCTTGACAAGCAGCCCGGCTTGACCCTGCTCTTCGGCCGCAAAACCGGCCGGTACAATGCATGTGCCGCTGACGGTGCCTGCCTCTCAGGTAAAAAACGGGTGGCGCGGATTCCACGCCTGAACGTCGACTCGCACCGAACCACACGACACCCGCTTTTCACCGCGTCACAAGCCGGATCAAACCACTTCGAACAGGCCCGCCGCGCCTTGCCCGCCGCCGATACACATCGTCACGACGACCCGCTTCGCGCCGCGCCGCTTGCCTTCGATCAGCGCATGGCCGGTCAAACGCGCGCCCGATACGCCATAAGGATGACCGACCGCAATCGCGCCGCCGTTCACGTTCAGACGGTCGTGCGGAATGCCGAGCTTGTCGGCGCAATACAGCACCTGCACAGCAAACGCTTCGTTCAGTTCCCACAGGTCGATGTCCTCGACCTTGAGACCCGCTTGCCTGAGCAGCTTCGGCACCGCGAACACCGGGCCGATACCCATCTCGTCCGGCTCGCAACCGGCCACCGCGAAGCCGCGGAAAATACCGAGCGGTTGCAAACCTTCGCGCTCCGCAACCTTCGCGTTCATCACGACGCAAGCTGACGCGCCGTCCGAGAACTGGCTCGCATTGCCCGCGGTAATCACGCCGCCCGGCAGTGCCGTGCGAATCGCCGACACGCCTTCGAGCGTCGTGTCGGCGCGAATGCCTTCGTCGGCGCTGACCGTCACCGCCTTCGTGTAGAGACGCCCGGTCGCTTTGTCGGCGACGCCGGCGAGCACCGTCAGCGGAACGATTTCGTCCTTGAACCTGCCGGCTTCGAGCGCAGCCGCGGCACGCTGCTGCGAGCGCACGCCGTATTCGTCCTGACGCTCCTTCGAGATCGAATAGCGCTTCGCGACGTTCTCGGCCGTCTGCAACATCGACCAGTAGATTTCCGGCTTGTTCTGGCTGAGCCAGCCTTCAGTCAGCATGTGGCGGTTCATCTCGTTCTGCACGCACGAGATCGACTCCACGCCGCCCGCGACGAACACGTCGCCCTCACCGGCGATCACACGTTGCGCGGCGAGTGCGATGGTCTGCAAACCCGACGAGCAGAAACGGTTCACCGTCATGCCCGGCACGCTGACCGGCAAACCGGCGCGCAGCGCGATCTGGCGCGCGATGTTCATGCCCGTCGCGCCTTCCGGATTCGCACAGCCCATGATCACGTCTTCGACGCGCGCCGGGTCGAGCTTCGCGCGCTCGACGGCGGCCTGCGTCACGTGCCCGCCGAGCGTCGCGCCGTGCGTCATGTTGAATCCGCCGCGCCATGATTTGGCGAGACCCGTACGGGCAGTCGATACGATTACGGCGTCAGTCATGCTAGTCTCCTGTGTCGACCAGAGTTGGCGCTTTAGCGCTTACTCTGGTCCCATGCAAAGCTGTCGACCAGAGTTGGCGCTTTAGCGCTTACTCTGGTCCCATGCAAAGCTGTCGACCAGAGTTGGCGCTTTAGCGCTT